>JAGVEJ010000071.1 GCA_020058225.1 Candidatus Zixiibacteriota bacterium
AGCTTTCCGAGGCGCGCAAAGATCCTTCCTTATTGGATCAGGCGATAGAGAAGTTTAAGAAGGCGATCGAGCTTAATGACAAGAAAGATTCGGCAAATTTCAATATGGCCTGTGCCTATGCACTGATGGAGAATAAGAAGAACGAGATGCTTGATTCGTTACGAATGGCAATTGAGCTAGACACTGAGAATAAGGAAAAGGCAAGAAAAGATACTGATTTTGAAAAATATTGGGGTGACCCGGATTTTATTGCGTTGACAAAGGAATGAAAGAATTAGTGTAAATTCTTTTGTGTAAATTTGGATTTGCTATATAAGGCAAGAGGGTGTATCCAGTTAGAAGCTTTTAACAGGAGGACACACCCCATGCGTTTATTGGACTTTAAAGAAGAAAGCGCTCATTGTCCTGCTGAAAAAAATTTCAAATGACATAGATTATTTTCTAACCTGTTATCTTTCTTTAAGTAACACGGCTAACATATAAACCGCGGTATTTCAAATATAGAATGAATTCGATACAAGAATTGATTTTTCAATTTTTTATGGTAAATGACACTGTATTAATTTAAATCCCCTAATTTTCACTGACATCATTTGTCAGTGGGGGTTTTTAATATAAATTGCGAAAAAAAATGATTCCCAAGTTGGGTTTAGAGCCTTAGGTTGGGGTTGATAAATTTAAATTGGTTCATAAATAAGAAAGTTTATTAAAGGGAAAATGAATAAATTATCATATATGAGGTTTGTATGTCTGCCATAAGTATGCCGGATAAGAAAAAAGCCCTCGATAGCGCCCTTCACCAGATTGAAAAGTCTTTCGGTAAGGGTTCCATTATGAGGCTGGGAGATAGCGCCGTCCTGCCGATCGAGGTTATCCCGACCGGTTCCCTCGGTCTGGATTTTGCATTGGGAGTTGGCGGTATTCCGCGCGGACGAGTCACTGAAATTTACGGGCCGGAAAGTAGCGGCAAAACCACGTTAGCGCTCCATTTTATCTCCGAAGCTCAGAAACTTGGCGGAGTGGCCGCATTCATCGATGCCGAACATGCTCTTGACGCCACCTACGCCAAAGCGTTAGGGGTCGATGTCGATAATCTTCTTATTTCGCAACCCGATACCGGCGAGCAGGCGCTCGATATAACGGAGACTCTTGTCCGAAGCGGCGCCATTGATATCATCGTTATCGACTCGGTTGCCGCACTGGTGCCCCGCGCCGAAATTGAGGGAGAGATGGGCGATGCCCACATGGGGCTACAAGCCCGGCTTATGTCTCAGGCGTTGAGAAAATTGACCGCTGTGATTTCCAAATCGAAAACGTCTGTCATATTCATCAATCAAATAAGAATGAAAATCGGCGTCATGTTTGGTAATCCCGAAACCACTACCGGCGGCAATGCGCTTAAATTTTATGCCACCATTCGTCTTGATATCCGGAAAATTGCTTCGATAAAAGAACATGAGGAAGTGGTAGGCAGTCGCACCAGAGTGCGGGTGGTGAAAAACAAAGTAGCTCCGCCATTTCGCGAGACCGAATTCGATATTACTTATGGTAAGGGCATATCGCAATCCGGAGAACTGCTTGATTTGGCCGCACAGCATAATATTATAGAGAAATCCGGCGCTTGGTATAGTTATGGCAGTGACCGGCTTGGTCAGGGGCGCGAGGCGGCCCGCCATTTTCTTGAGGACAACAAGGATATTTGCGAGCGGATACTTGTTTCCGTGCGCGAAAAATTAGCCCTCCCGACAAAAGAAACGGCATAATAACTCTTCTATGTCTTTGCATCACAAAAAAATCGCCCCGCCTTTGTGATACGGGGCGATTGTGCATATTGTCAGGAAAGTGACACAATTGGCAAGGAGTCGTTTCCTGTCGCGCAATATGCAATAAGCTTATGATGTTCTATCAATTGCTGTTATTATTCGTACTCTTCGCAGTGCCAGATTCCTTCTTCGGGAATCGTGTATTTGCAGGTTTCACGCTTCTCGCAATTAACACACAATCCTTTGGCCTGCACAATTTCCACCACCGGCGACGGTTCAGGCGTGGGATTTGATTGCATGTTCGGCTCGCAATGGTACTCCTCGCAATACATGACAACTCCATTTTGGGCCTTCAAATAGACGCAGGCAGGGGTGTTTTCACAGGTAGCGCAAAGCCCGGGGGTTTCTTCAACCGGTAAAACCTGCCTGGGCTCAGCGGCTGTCTTATTTATGGCAATTGATTTTTGCATAACTTTCTCCTTTTCATTTCCGCCATTAATTGGCTTCACTACTTGATATGGCAATTGATATGCCAAATCATATTTGCCAAATTTCGATTATGATTTAATTAAAATTTGCCGATTTTGGAGAAGCTTTTATTAAGGTAAGGATAAGATAATCAACAAGATATCAAAAGTGGCAAGGCCACGAAAAATTTATGATTATTGAACATGAACAAAAATTCACCAGATTATTTTGGGTATATTTTCACCAGCGGGGAATTATTCCCCATTATTTTTATTCGCTGATATCACAGATATTTTTTAATTTTTCTCTCAATGTTTTCCGATCAATTCCAAGAATTTCCGCCGCCTTCGTTTTATTATTCTTAACCGAAGCCAATACATTCTTAATATATTCTGTCTCGATTTCGGCCAAAGTTCTATTAAAGCCTGCTTCCCGCATGGCCGAGAATCTCATGTGGCTGGGTAAATCCGGAGTGTCGATTATATCATTGTCAGTCATCACCACAAGCCGCTGGATAAGATTTTCCAATTCTCTGACATTTCCCGGCCATGCGTAATTTTTCAATATCAATAAAGCCTTGTCGGAAATTTTCTGCACTGGACGGCCTAATTCCCGTGCAAATTTGGAAGCGAAATGATTGACCAGAAGCAAAATATCATCACCGCGGTCGCGTAAAGGTGGCGCCACTATGGTAATTACATTCAGTCGAAAAAACAGGTCCTCTCGAAATATGCCTTTTTTAACAAGGCTCAATAATTCCTTGTTGGTGGCAACAAGAATGCGAACATCGACCTTTCTGGTTCTGGTCGCACCAACCATGCAAACTTCTTTATCCTGCAAGACACGCAATAACTTCACCTGCATGGCCAGACTGGTTTCACTGATTTCGTCAAGAAAGATTGTTCCCCCTTCAGCCGTCTGGAAAAAACCCGCCCTTGATTCGTGGGCGCCGGTGAACGCTCCCTTCATATACCCAAACAACTCGCTTTCCAGCAAACCTTCCGGAATTCCCCCGCAGTTAATCGGAATAAATGGCGCTGAGGCCCGCGGACTGCTATAATGTATGGCGCGGGCAATTAATTCCTTCCCTGTGCCGCTTTCACCAAGTATCATCACGGTGGCATTGATCGAGGCCGCCTTAGTGATGGACGCAAAGATTTTCTTTATTGGCTCGGATTCCCCGATTAGACCGTGGGCTGTAGCCGGCAATCGAAGATTTTGTGATTCGGTGGAACGGCGAAGATTCAGTTTATCCAAAGCTCTTCTCACCGCAAGAAACAATTCCTCATCGGTGAACGGTTTGGTTAGGTACTCTTCCGCTCCGGTTTTTACCGCCTCTACCGCCCCCTCAATTGTGGCAAATCCGGTTATCATCATTACCTCGGTATCGCGGAAATTCTCACGGACATGGCGTACCAGTTCCAGCCCGCCAACTTTCGGCATTTTAAGATCGGTAATCACCAAATCAATCGGCGTTGTCTCAAGAATATTGATGGCATCACTTACCGAGGGCGCCGTGAAAACTATATACCCCAGTGATGCCAGATTTCTTTGCAGTACTTCGAGGGTGTCGGCCGCATCATCAACGACAAGAATTCGCTCTTTATTGTCCAATTCCGCCATTTTCTTCTATCTCCTTCAAGCCGTTAGCGGCTCGGATAGGAAGCTGAATTTCAAATTTTGTGCCCACGCCTACTTTGCTCTCAACTTTGATTATCCCCCCATGTCCCGTAATTATGCCATGTACTACTGGAAGACCCAAACCGGTTCCCTCATGCACATCTTTGGTCGTGAAAAATGGGACAAAAATCTTGCGGAGGACATCATTGTTCATGCCGATACCGGTATCCTGCACTACCATGACAACACTACCATTTTGAGTGAAAGTTTCCAGTATAATTTTCCCGCCGCTCGGCATTGCCTGAATCGAATTTACTATCAGGTTTACCAAGACCTGATGTAATTGAGATGGATCAGCGATTATCTCCGGCAAATCGCCGGCGAATTTTCTGACTAATTCAATCCCTGCCTTAGCGCATCGTGATTCGAGAAAATATAATCCTTCATCTATCACCTGGTTAAGATTTACTTGAGTCTTGCGCGGCGGCATTTGTCGTGCAAACACCATTAATTTTTTTATTATTTCGCGGGCATGGAGTGAAGCGCTGATTATTTTCTGTAAATCGCGAGAGGCTTCATCGGATAAATTGCTTGATTTTCTGGCCAATTGGGCAAAACCAAGAATACTTCCCAGCGGCTCATTTAATTCATGTGCTACCCCGGCGGCCAATTGCCCAATCGTTGCCAATCTATCCGCATGGCGAAGTTGCTCCTGTAGGCGATTTTTGTCTTCCTCCACCTGCCTTCTTTCAATACTTAGCGCAATTTCTTGAGCGACCGTGTCGATTAATTTCCGTTCCTCAAAAAGAAAGGGACCTTCATCAAGCAGGGGACGCTCCTCGCAATATATCACCTCAACCCGACCGCGATTCGATTCATTTACATATATGTCTGAGGCCAAGATTGATGAACCGCTATTAAAGTGTGGAGCAAGATATTCTTTCCCATCAAAAATAATTCTTGCCGTGGCAATTTCCGGATACAACCATGCCGGCGGAAGTAATTCCACAATTTCTTGGAGTATTTCATCAACTGAGATATCAGGTCGCGCAACTATTTTGGCAATCCCATATAGACAGGTTAATTCTTTTACCCTTTCACGAAGGGCTACCTGAGCATAGCGATACATCAGGGCCACGCCGATATTTTGCGCTACCCCTTCAAAATAGATGATTTCCTCTTCTGTACAAAAGCGCTCCCGCCTGCTTTTCAAGATTAGAAAACCACTTTCTTTGGTTTCCATGCCGAATGGAATAATAGCAATCGACTTATACTTATTCCCAAGGTCTAATACTTTTTCCTGCCCTTCAACATCTTTTATTGCGAAGGAAGCTCCGGTGTTGCCGGTCCAAAAACTCCCCTTTGGGGTGATAAATGGCGCAGAATTCTTGATATTTTCGCCGACAAGATATCGGCATAATTCATCAAGGTCGCAAGAATCGCCAGCCGGCGGTATAAGCGAAGCCGGTTGATAAAAGTAATCCATTCCAACATTTAATTGAAACTCCAATGTTTCATTTTTGACTGCTTCAAAACGAAAAAATCTATTCCGTTCTTTTATTCTCAACTCAATGGCATCGCATAACGAAAAATCAATAAGCATCTCCGAAAGGGTTTTTAAAAAATCAACCCTTAGAACCCCGCGACCGGCATATTTTAGCATCCGTCGGGAAAGGGCATTAAAATCCTCTATTGTTTTGGCCATTGGGGATGTCATTTTCAAAGCCATTCCATTCTTATTCTTCGTGTTCGGCATTAATGCCAAAATCTCCCTACAGATTGCCGGAGAGAGCCACAAATGTCAAGGGAATAATCCTCAAATCGTGCCAAAGCCAAAAGATGATACGGCACATATATATATTATTGGTTGAATCGAATCTTTAGCTAAATCCAGGCGCCGCCGGGATTAAACGGTGACCCGGCACCGCTTTAAACCGATAACCCTCCCAACAAGCCCATTGAAAAAACCCCCATCCGGCAGTTAAGCAGACAGAAGGGGCGCAGAAATGATTATCTCATATCCGCACCAAAAAACAGTAGTACAACTTCTGTACCAAAATTGAACAATTTTTCAATTAAAATCGTATCTATTTATACGACAATAGAATAGATCACATAATTGGAGTCGCCATTTATATGGAGAAAAATGGTTTGGTGCGTAGTGCTACGCAGTCGCGCCTTTCGCTTATCTTTGCTATATTTAAATTTGACATAGACGATAATTAAAATATATTGATATTCTCTTTTGAGGAAAAATCTTATGAAATTTGATACATCTATTTTTAAAGCTTATGATATCCGAGGCACCGTCCCAGACCAGCTCAATACCGAAATTGCTTATCGCATAGGAAATGCTTTGGCGGGATACTTAAAACCGAAATCAATAGCTGTAGGCCGTGATATGCGGCTATCTTCCAATGAATTATTTGATGCGCTTACCCATGGAATTATCGATGCCGGAGTCGATGTAGCAGACTTGGGACTAGTTTCTACCGACGGCTTATATTTCGCTGTGGGCAAATACGGTTACGATGGCGGTGTGATGATAACCGCCAGCCATAATCCAAAACAATATAATGGATTCAAAATATGTCGCCGTGAGGCTCTTCCTCTTTCCGGTCAAGAGGGGTTGGATAGAATACAAAATACCATTGAAAGCGATATGGTTATTAAATCGCCACACCGGGGGAGTATTGAACGGAGAAATATCACGACTGAATACACGGATCATTGCCTTTCTTTTATTGATACGACCATAATCAAGCCCTTTAGGATTGTGGCGGACGCAGGGAATGGAATGGCAGGCGTAACGCTTCCGCCTGTATTTGAAAAACTTCCCATAAAAGTAACTTCTCTATTTTTTGAACTCGATGGTTCATTCCCGAATCACCCCGCCTCGCCCATAGAATTGGAAAATCTTGTTGATCTCCAGAAAGCAATTGCGGAAAAAAAGGCCGATTTTGGAGTGGCTTTCGATGGCGATGCGGACAGAATGTTTCTTGTCGATGGGAACGGAAGGCAACTCGGCGGTGATATGGTCACGGCTTTGGTTTCCGACAATTTGCTCGAAAAAAACCCGGGCGAGACAATTCTGTATAATTTGATCTGTTCTCGAGCAGTGCCGGAATTGATTGAAAGAAAGGGCGGCAAACCCCTCAAGACAAGAGTGGGGCATGCTCTGATTAAGCCCTTGATGAAAAAGCATAATGCCATCTTTGGCGGCGAACATTCGGGGCATTTTTATTTTCGCAACAACTGGTTTGCCGATTCCGGTTTAATCGCCTTTTTGGTCTGTCTTGAATTGCTCAGCCGGAGCGACAAACCGCTCGACGCAAAAATCCGAGAAATTGACCCTTATTTCCGTAGCGGGGAAATCAACAGCCGGGTTGATTCTGCCAAAGAGAAAATCGAGCAGGTGGCCGCTCATTTTTCGGATGGTGAACAAGACCGTCTTGATGGTTTGACGGTAAATTATAAGGATTATTGGTTTAATCTGAGATCATCCAATACAGAGCCGCTGATCAGATTGAATGTCGAGGCAAATTCGAAAGTTTTGCTGGATAAAAAAATTGATGAAATTTTGAAAATAATTCGATCCTAATTTGCCACAAGTCCCTATTTGGCCGCTCGCTTTATTAAGAAATCGGGCGGCTTTATTTTTTTGATCAAGTTTAAAATGCTGAAAGCCCCTTGTTTATAGGGGCTTTCAGCTTACGTGGTGTTATCCTGAAGTTACGTCAGGTCGGGCAGGACGTTACTTCAAGAGGACCATCTTCTTGGTTGCCGAGAAGGAACCGGCTGTAGCCTTATAGAGGTACATTCCGGAAGCCAAATTCGAGGCATCCCAATTGACAGTGACTATACCAGCTTCGCTGTGACCGGTATATTCTGTGACCACCTGGCCGGAGACGTTGTAGATGGTTACGGTCCAGTCGGACGCAACCGGCAACGCCAGCTCAATGGTGGTAACCGGATTAAACGGGTTGGGATAGTTCTGGTTCAAGGCATATGCCGTCGGTAGCTGGAAGTTCTTGTTGGTCTCAAGAATGGCGCCTTCATAAGTGGCCGCCTCGACCGAAATCAGGTTGCCCTGACCGGAAAGGTTCAAAACCTCGCCGTTGGTGATGGCGTGACCGCGCTCCATGCTATAAACCAGAGCTCTGGTGGTGCCATCAACATGAGCATACTTAATTTCCATGCTGCTGGACGCATTACCTACCGTCGGATAGACTTCACCCTCGAACACAAACAGAGCCGCACCGATATCAACCGGTGTCTTCACCCGGACAACTTTCCCATCCGAGTAGAACTCCGCCATCGTTCCCGGGGCAAGTTTCGGCAGGGGCTGAACGTCGCCCACGATGACACGAATCAGGTAAACCAAATCGGCTACCGACAACACGATACCATCGCCGTTGACCTCGGTCGCCGCTATCTGACCCTCATCGTTTATCGTGAAGGCGCCAAGACCGGCGATAAAGTAGTTCGTAAACACTACCGCATCACCGATTTCATTGGCGATTCCGTTCAGGTTGACATCGCCGCGGGCATCAATGCTGTCCGCACAGACAATGTCTATGCCGCCGTTACGGAAGATGATCGAACCGAGAGGAGCGTTCTTGAACGTGCTGTCCTTGGTGTAAACCGTGTCAAAACAGCTGGTGTCCGGTCCGTTGTAACCAAAGTACACCGGATCGGTGATCAGGCCACCCTCAAAATCCCAAACCTGGATTCCAAGATATGACCAGTTACCGCTCTCATCGGCAATAATATTGTCGCCGCAATCCAGCCAGAAGAACCGGATGGGCGCATACTGGCATTCAAAAGTACGGTCGTTGCTGACATAAAAGTTCAATATCACCAACTCGCCAGGACCATGAACATGATTCGGGTTGATAACGCCGTTATTCGACTCTCTCATACCGACCACACGCAGAAGACCCGACGGACAGCCGCTGCCGCAGTTGCCGAACGGTCCCATGCGATAGGTGAAATACTCAAAAGCGCCGTTATCAATCAACGCACCCGGAAGGGCGCCCTGGAAGGCTAACGCCGACGCATCATAAGCGATCAGGAAGTCAAAGCCTCCAAGAAGTTCTCCAGGATCGGTGAAGTTCGAATCAAGATAGATCGAAGCTGAGGCGTAATGACCCTGAAGCTGGTTGTGAACCTTCTCGATACTGACCGTGAAACCGGTCACATGTATCTTATAGCAAGCCGTATCAGCGTTGGTCGGACTGCAAGGCGTGCAAAGATTGGCCCCGTCGGTCACACTGACGCACAATGTATAGTCGCCGGTGTAATCGTCGCCGTAGCCAATGTTCCAAGTCCAAACGCCCGTCAACGCCAGCAGCTCAAAACCGGTACCATAATACGTGGGACCGTCAAAGCTGACTAACTCGTATAATAACGCAGAGGGACCGCCGTCCAGGTCATCGCCGTCGACCTGACCCGTTAGCTCAATGTCCCATACCGCAAAAATTGTATCTGCTGGATCGTAGGTAATCACCGGAGGATCGTTCTCTACGCAAATATCAAACGAACACTCCGCCTTCGCTCCACAATCGTCGGTTACTTCTAAGACTACCGTATGGTCGCAAACATCATCGCCGCCGGTCGCCCATACATAATGACCCGTCGTTGCATTCTTCTTTGTCAACGATGTAAACGGACCACTCTTGACCGCAAAGCTCAAATTCTCGCAACCATTGGTAATATCACCGTCGGCCGCCGTGAAATCAAACTCCAACACATCTCCCCAATGAATAGTCGTATCACCAGGGCAAGTGATGCTCGGAAGCTGATTCACAAAGGTAAGTGTCCCAGGGGTAACAGGGGCGGCTATCGCCGCTATCGGATTGCAACCGACAAAGCCGGTTGAAGCGCTCACCGAACAGTCGCAGGAGGTCGTCCCACTGACTGTGGCGCCGCTTATCGTTATTGCCCCGATCGGACAAACATCGCCGGTCTTCAGATGAATCTGGCCTACTACTGTGTTGCCCATAGGCAGACAGGCGTCGCCAGCATCTATCCTCATCGCCGCCATACGGATCGTATCGGGACTGCCAAAGATCTGCAATACCCGATCCGTCAATACCAACAAATCGTCATCAAAATTAACCGTCAAATTGCTATAACTGCCATCAAGCGCTAAGATCACCTCAAAGGCGCTTATATCAGACGGATTGTTTACCGTTATGTCCAATATAACATCCGAACAACGATTAACGCTCTTTGACTGTATCGTCACGCTCTGGGCCGTCGCAAAGGAATAGGCGAATACCAGAAGAAACGAAGCCAGCAGCAAAGATAAATATATCGTTCTTTTTTGCATCATTATAATGCTCCTTTAAATAATTTTAAAGGTTCATTAAAGTAACAGGTATCTTCCTGCTTGGTTTATCTTGAAAAAGTTACCCTTTCCAAGAACGAACTTTTCTGCTACTAGGGAAAATTCGACAAACCCCGACTCTTCGTCAAAAAAGGGATGATAGAATTAGCGCTTTGTGATTGGATCTAACTAATTCTATTTCGACGAGAGATTAATTGAGTTTTTGGAATATAACACAGGCGCATAAGAACAAACTATTCCTACGACTACCTGAGTATCTTCTAAAGGTATGGTCAATAAGAGCTTTTTGAGTCCGCAATCTCAAGTTCTACTTGAGCTTGCTAAGGTGCTTAACTCTCTTAACAGAAGTGCTTTTTCAACACAACTATCCCCTGGACAACTCCATATTAACTATAATTATCCCCCTTGTCAAGCAAAATCTTCCAAAAAACTATAAATACTATATCCATTAGTAATGAAAATAGATCCCAATGCTTCCCTTAACCATACCCAATAAACTCCCCCTTTATCAAAAATCAGCCCCAAAATCATAACAAAATTAGGCCTCTTCCACACCCATATTCAACCCCCAATATCATCCCAACACACCCCTCAATCTGCCCTATAATAGAAATAACCGTCCACTATAACCCCCCTCCAAAGACCTCACACAATCCCCCGCCCTATCACCAACTTTGTGAA
>JAGVEJ010000220.1 GCA_020058225.1 Candidatus Zixiibacteriota bacterium
AAAAATAAATAATAAAAAAGTTATTAAAATGGCAATTATACAAAAAAAGTGTTACCTATCTGCCCGGTCTAATGTGTTACCTATGTCCCAATCTGTTCACAATTATCGACTGCCGGAAGTTATTTATGGGGAAAATTAACGGCGGTTGAGTCCGTATCTTGACAATATCGGCGCCGATTCTTGCCACTGCTTCACCGACTTCAAATGAGGCCAGGTCTTCCGGCCTAGCCAGACCGCGGAAATCTTTTACTAAATACTGGGCATCGCTCAGGTCAACATTAAAGACAATGGTCGAACCGGCGGTCATGATGGCGTCTCGGGCTTCATTGTCAAATTGTCTCATATATTGATGAGCCAGGGTGAGATCGACGGCGAATTTCCTGGTCTCGGGAATCAGATCTCCTATAGTCGCAGGCAAAAACCGGTGGGCTTCATCACAATAGATATGAAAGGGCTTTCTATCCTTAAGAGGAATATCGCTACGGCTGACCGCAGAAATGTGCAAAAGAGAGAGGATAAAACTTCCCAGAAGCTGCCGAAGCTCAAAACCCAGACCGGAGAGATCTACCAGCAATATCTGCCCATTATCCATGATCTCCCGGAAATTAAACCGGCTTTCCGGCTGCGATAGCATCAGGGATACTGTTCCTGACATCAATAATTTACTCAATTTGTGCTGGGGAGGGCTTAAATCCTGGTTGCTATAATTGGGAAAATCATGATTCCAAAATATTCTTGACGTCTCATTATCTATGGTTTTCATAATCTCCTCAATAAGTAATCTGCTTTCCGGCGATTTCTTCCGAAGCAAATTAGAAACGTCCAGAAGAGAGGCTCCTTTGACCTTAAGCAGAGCATAGAAGGAATGCCGGAGGAGGTTTTCTAGCCGGTCGCCCCATCCCTGCACAATATTCTTTATTGAAGCCACCAGATCGTCAGCTGTTCGACTGATGTCCTGATTGGTAACTGGCTGTAAAGGATTCCATAAGGGCACCCAGTCCCGGTCACCAGGGAATAAGAAGATAGCTTTCCCGACATAAGGCTCAGGTATTAAATGGAGAAGACGATAGATCAGGTCTCCATGGGGATCCAAAACGGCGACCCCTGCTCCTGAGATGATATCATTTAAAATCATATGTTCCAGAAGGGTTGACTTGCCCATACCCTGTCTGGCCACAATATGCGTGCTCCTCGATCTTATAGATTGTGGAATACAGATGATCTAATCGGTGCCGGCATACTGGCATACTCCTATCGGGGTTCCCGTAAGCAGAGTCCTGCCTTTTGCCGGCAGGGTTTCGAGCAAGACAGTCGGTGCCTTTTCATTTATTAGATATTCGGCGGGCGGAATGTGAACCATGGCAGAGAGCTCGCTGGAATTCAACAGGAAACCGGGCCGATAGGTTTCTCCGTTGAGAAGCATTCTCTCTATTTGCCGGGATGTTAAAACTGTCCGGTAGTCGTCATTTGAGAGCGATTGTAATGCTCTGCCTCCATGCTGGAAGAGGTTGGCGAAAACGCTTAACCGCGGCAGGTAGTTCTCGGGTTTATTATTCCCGATAACTCCCAATCTCATGGCCCCGGCGAAAAAGGGTTTATCATTATGAGCCTTTTTTTCAGTATCCTGAGCCATTCCGCGAAGTTCTCCTGATGGTGATTGAAGAGGAACTCTGTTTGAAGTCGGTGATCCGGACATGAGTTTTATCATATACTCAAAGTCATTCAGGATATTGATATTTTGATGCCAATTATGTTCAGGTAATACTCCTTGAAAGAGGAGCTGATAAAATCCTATGGCGGGCGGCTCAATTCCAGCTAAGGCCGAAATTATCGTATTAAAGGGCGAAACCTTGATTTCTTCCGGCTGGGTAAAAAGATGTGAATACGGCGGAAGGGGGAAATAATCAAGAAGCTCTATTCCCCGCCGGCCCGGAATAGTTTGCAAAAAAGGGGTCATGAGATTCTCCATGGTCAGTTCACAATGATCAAACTGGCTTTTGAAGGCCGACGAAAATTGAGGGAAATCATCTTGATGGATTAAAAAGTAGAACTCAACATTATTCTGATTACCGCAAATCTCAAAACCAACTCTGTGCGGCAGGCTTTTGAGGCCTTTTATGAACAGCTCAGATCTGACCCAGTTGAAACCCTGTTCGGGGGAAATCCAGACCCGTAGGCGGCGCAGACTATAGGGGTCAGTATCATATTCCTGTATATAAGGCAATCCATCGCCATTTTCCCCAACCGCGTTTATTTCCATAATTGGTTTAAAGGGAGGTTCCAGGCAAACGGGAAAAGGATAAAGAGCGGGGGCGCATCCTTTGATGGCCTCTTGCCGTATCAGCCCCTGGGCTCTGGCCGCCAGAATAAATGGCTGAGCCCTGGCTATTAGCTGCCTTTCTATGGTCAATGACTTCCCTCCAAAGGGTTAATGAGTCATATGACCATAGCGGCTTTATAGAGGGTGGTGTTTCAGTAGCGGATGAACAGGGTGGTTCCGCCATTTCCTCTGATCGACCCAAATAAAAAGGGACAGCCATGATGACTGTCCCAATATTTCCCAAAAACTAATTTTGATGGGGCTCCGCCCCATACCCCAAATAGTCAAATAGACAAATAGTCAATAATCCCTGACACAACGAACTGAAAAGCCGTCCCGCTTATTGTAGTAGAGGCGGGCGACTTCTGAACCATCGTAATACAGGTAGCGGAACCATGCGCTGCTACTATTGTACTCAGTCGAGGACCAAAAGTGGGCGAGGTAACCTATACTGTAGTAAGTACCACTGCTGACGCGGTAGCCGCCAGGCAACCCGGAAAAACCGCTTTCATTAGTGGCACCTGTATTAGGACTAAACCAATGTGTGGTTCCCGCTTCCTTCATTTTCCCGCCCGCAACAGAACTGCCGCCAAGATAATCAACTAATGTTTGCCACTCTGCATCACTTGGTACATGCCAGCCAGCAGGGGCTATATTGCGGCTGTCGACCGCTGAATACCAGTTATACAATCGGCCATAAGTAGCTACATTATTTATATCATTATTGTATTCGCAATAAGCCCCGGTGGTAAGACCCGACCAAGTTGTTGCGTTAGTGATGTTGGGTATGGCCTCGCCATTACGATAATGGGTCACTTTCAGATTTTCTGCCATCCACACTTGCGTCCCAATCGTTACAGTTTGGTATACGTTGCCGTCAATGTCGGTAACCTTACCTTCGATACCTTTGGAGGAATAAGCGCCTTTCATTAATCCATATGAAGTTATTTGTGTGTCCACCTTATTGGTGAGCAGATTAACCATTACGAAAGTGGTTTCTTTGGCCAGTATTTGCAGATTGAAGTTTAATTCTTTTCCATAACCCTTGACCAACGTTGGATAAATACCTTCAGGCACCTGATCGGCTGTCCATTTATCTTTTGATTTTGATGCCGATTGAATCCTAGCCAAAGGAATATCTATTGTACATTGGATAGGTAATGACTGCAAAACGATCGTTCCGACTTTTTTTTCAATTGCACTTGTGTCTTTTTTCCCTTCTTCTTTAATTATAATAGCTGGAATCAATGACAGAAAAGATACAAGCAAAACCTGATCTTTGCCCAATGTGATTGCCTTCTCTTGAGGTTCAAAACCTTGTTTAACTGCCTTGATAACATGTTTCCCCACAGAAACATCTTGTTTAACTAATCCTCCAACATCGCTGGAAGAGACACCCTGCAATCTCCCGTCAAGGAATATTTGTATTCCATCCGCACATTGTATCTGAATATGCCCTTTATCCTGGGCATTGGCCAAAATGCAGATCTGGAGCTGAATTAGAAATAATGAAAAAAAGCAAATTAATCTTTGACTTGTCTTGGTCAATTTCATTGACTGCAACCTCCTGAATAGTTATTACCTATACTACTCATTCTCCTAATCAGATAGGGATGATTTTCCAGGACCTGCCTGAAATTTATCTTCAGGTCAACCGCATCGTTTTCCAAATATTCCGGCGGGAGTATCCGGGCATATTTTCTGGCATATTCGGCAACGCATTGGTCATAAAGCTCAAAATCATCCATGAGTTCATTGATGAATTGCGCAACCTCAACTCCGATTTGATTCTCAAGGTGCTTTTTGGCAATGGCCTGTCCCATCTTCTTTAAGACGCCGTAAAGTCCGTCCTCGACTCCGGATTGCGCCATTGAAAAAGCCGCGGCCATACCATGCATCCCATAGATCTCATTCAGTGCCTGAAAGGCAAATCCTTGCCTCATTTCATCGTCCATGACAATATTCTTTCCGACACCCATCATCGTGCTTTCGACATGCCAATAAAAATCACCCATTGCCTTCGTAAATTGGTTGAAGTCTCTCAGGGCATTATTGGAATACTCATAAGAATTTAATGCCTTATCACGCAGCGAATCACAGCGGTCAATCGTCTTACGGGGATCAATTTTGTTCAGCAAATCATCAAGCTTCGACATACTATCTCCCTCCCTCTACAATCTCCGGAATATCGAAGATGTTTGCGATAAAGCCTTGATGTACGACCTAATGAGTTCGGTATAATCTTTGGCATAGCGTTCCGGGTTGCGCGCATCAATGGCAGGCGCGAGATCGACGCCGCATCGGGAAATGAACTGCCGTATGATATCCACCTTATCTTCCCATGAAGTTGGGTCTATCTGGTCATCGAACACTTTTCTGATATGCCGTTCGACCGCTTCATATTTGAGTTGCTCGGCGATCAGGTCCAGCATGATGCGCAGGCCGCCATTGGTCCCCTCATGGGCATCATTAAAGGCCCCCTGAAGATTGCTTCCCTTAGAATGAAACTTCTGTTCAATTATCTCCTTGGCCCGGCCCTCTGCCTCTGATGGCGGCAGGTTTCCGCCATGGGAAATGCATTTGACAAAGTGATAGTTATAGTAGTCGCTGATGATTTTGCCAAATTCGTTGAAATTATCGACGGTGTTTTTCTTCAGCGAGTAGGACATTCTGGTTTCGTCATGCGGTATGCCGATTTTTTTGGCAATTTCCCGTTCGTCAAGTTGCCGCAATATGGTTTCAAATGATCCCATAATCGTCTCCTCTCACATTTATATAATTCTTAGCGTATCGATCATCTTTTCCAGTGACTCGGCATACGTCCTGACTATTATTTCATAGTCCGTTGCATACTGCTCCGGCGGCCGGGATCTGATATCTTCCGGCAAACTAGAACCCAATCTCTTGAAAAAAGCCTCTATCAGGGCAACCTTCATTTCAAAATTGAGCGGGTCCATCAGGCTTTTGAAGACCATGCGAATAAATTTCTCCCTCTCCTCCGCTTTCAAGCGCTCCGTCATTTTATCAAAAATATATCGTAATCCGCCCTTGACAGCGCTTCTTGATTCCTCATAGGCCGCCTTGATACCGCCATATTCCTGAAAGGTTCTATTCAGAAGATCCAACGCATCCGGCGCCAGAAGCTGTTTATTGGTTATTCCCTTGATTTGGTTTAAATGCAGGAGAAGATGAGTATAAAATGAAATAATCGATTCCGTGAATTCGTCATAACTGTCAATTTGAATCCTGTCCATATTGTAGGCAGCTCTGGCTTGGTCTATCGGAAGTAGAATCTCCTCGGCAATGTTCGGGGGTGTCAGCGCCTTTAGAAAATACTGTAATATTGAATCAGGTTGTTCTGGGACAGATTTTTTGTCATCCGACGGTTCTGTATGATATTTGCCCCCATGGATGGTTTCTTGATTACAGCTGAATAGTTTTTGAAGGTCGGAGAAATCATCATCTTTCGCCAATTGAGCCAGCTGTAGGTAGTTTTTTATCGTAATCAGGGGATATAGCTTCCTATTCTTTCTTATCATCGGAGGAAGGGATACCAGCAGATGATACAGTTTTTCGCCAAAGCCGGCCGGATATTCCTTACTGCTGATATAAAACCAAGCAAACTGATCCAGCAGGGTTCTCGACCTATTAATCTCATTATCGAGTAGATTGCTTTCCAAAATACGCCAGAATCTAGCCTCGTTTTCTGCTGATAAAAGCACCAAGGCTTGATCGATAGGACCATCATTTCCGTCTTTACTCAAATCTGCATTAAAATACCCGGAAACCAGGCTGCCCAGTATAATCTCTTCCTCTGAAAAAACTAAAGCAATTGCTTTGGCAATGTTCTTGACAGGGCAGAGCTCTATAAATTCCTGCTTCGTAGCCAGAGCCAGTTCGGTCTCTTTCAGCTCTACCGGTGTCAACGCCTTTAATGATTGGTCCCTTTTCAAATCCGGATACATGAATTTCCTGATAGAAGTATCTGCAATCGAGGCTTTCAGTTTTTCAATAAGTCCTGAAACCGGCGCGATATCACCGTTGGTTGAGGCCAGATGGCCGGTTGCTACCATATCCTGAGGAATCGGTATCTGAAGAGCAGCAGAAAGCATCGCCAGAAAAACCGGCAGCTCGGCTGAATAGCCTGCAATTTCCAGGCCGGTGTCATTTACTGAACTTACCCCGGGATTGGTAATACATATTTCGAAATCCAATTCCTTAATACCCAAAGGTTTTGTCATGCGATCAATTATGTTAATGATAATGGTCCGGATCTGAGTCTGGCTTTCGGCATTCAATGCGACCGGTCCAAGGAAGCTGACTCTCCCCTTCAATCTTTTTTTTGAAATAGATGCTTGGATTGAGGTAATGATGGCCTTGCGTACCCCGCCAAGGTCGAAGACCAAGACCGTTTTTGCAGTTCCGATCATTGAAGGCAGGCTTCCCTTCTTAGATTCCATTTGTCCTCTTGAGAGTCAAAAGCATCGTTCCGGTTTCAAGGCCGGGAAACACCTCCAATTTTGCCTCTCCATCTAACAGTTCAGCCATAACGGTAGCATCTTGACGAATGGCCTTCGTTTCCGCGGCTGCTGGAAGCTTGCGCCCCGGAAAGGCCATGCGCCATAAAACATCCTCGGCGTTCAACCGGCTCTGCCATAAGTAAAGTCCGGTCGATAGCTTAATTACATATTCGCCCGGTTGGATATCGCCAATCATAATACTATCAGCATCCTCAGCCAACTTGAAGATTCCATGACGAATCCCATTTTTTTCAATTTCAATTTCTATTGAGGGAGAGCTGGGCAGAAAAGCTTCTAATTCTGTCTGTATCTTTTTAAACTCTGAAGCAAGCTCGGGATTCTCGGCAATGAACCCTATGATGATTCGCCGTTCCTCATCAGTGCCTTCAAATGTGTTAGTGATAAAATCGACGATTCTCGATCTGATAATCTCGAATTTAATATCACCCATCTGGTCTTTTTCCGATACGGCATACTTATCTATGACTTTCATTAAACCCTGAAAATTCTTAAACCCCTCCTGATATTTGGGATCTTTGCCCATCGATATGATCACTTCCATTGCCGATTTGAGCGCGGTAGTGCTATCAGAGCTTTTGAGAGCTTCCTGAAGAATCCGAATAAAATATAGATTATCCCCATTAGACATGTTTGGTCCTCCCCATTTTCAGGATTCTTTGTAACTTCGGCAAGACACCTGCTGATAAAGCAATTTCCATAAAGGCCGAGTCTGAAGCTAATATATTAGCCGTATTCAGCCAGAGGTCAGGAATGGAAACAGCCTTTTTATCAATTTTTTTACTCCAGTCGCTTCCCGCAAATCGGCTGAAAGTGGCTTTGCTTAAACCAAAAGCTGTTGCAATACGGTTATCCTCATAGACACCATCTTCAAGATCTTTGAATATTCTTAATATTAATGAAGACAGCATTTCCGGCCCCAGTTTCCTGATAGCCGGTCGCAGTTCATCAATATTGGCCGCCTTCTCCCTTGCCACGGTCTCCCCTAAACGAGAAGATTCCGATTGGTCATTACTTAAAACTTTGGGGTGTTCAACGGCTGTCTCGTCGGATACGTATTTTTCATCCCAAGCAACGAAATGCCCCTGGGAAAAATAGGCATGAACTCTGGATTGAATTGTCTCGGTTTCATTTGGTCTTTTCGGATCCGGATCTGGAATGTTTTCTTCGAGCCATTTCCGGAATTCTCTTCCCGAAACTTCTATCGGGCATTTCAAGTAAATACTCCCCTTCTTCACTTTCCACAAATATCTTCTCATAAAAGGCATTTGTGCCCGCCGGCATTCCTTTATCGATAAATAAAAGTGCTTCACAACCATCCGCTGGAATATAACACCCATAGCCAATTCTTCATCAATTTTGCCTGCCTTCGGATTTGCCTTTTTCCATTTATCAAATTGATCCATAATGGCTCGATAATAATTGCGGCAGTCTGTGGCTCTTGGTTTCGATTTTGAAGGGGATGAAGAATTTTTATGCCCATGTAACTGCGCAGGCAAACTGGTAAATTTATCAACCGTCAAATCATGAGCACAGTCCATGAGGATATCATTCCCTGATAGCATTTTGCCTTGGAGATAATGGAGGAATTCCGGCAAATTAATTCTTTTCGTTTCGCCGGTGAATGGTTTTCGGTTAGTTTGCAGTTCATTCAATGCTAACGTATCAGAATGATTCACGATAAGATTGATCAAATCCGCTGTAAAAAGACGTTGATAATAATACCTATTTTTCATAGAATCGGTACTTTGTAAGCCTATTAAAATCCCGGTCAAGCATCCGGATTATTATTTACCTGCATTCGGTGATGGCTCGAGCTATTAAAATGGCTGCCAACCGAATTACAAAAGCCATCTACTTGATTAAGAGCCCTACCACCAGATTTCACATTCCCGGCCACACATGGGGCAATTGCCCCTGCCTGCCCCATTGAGAGCGTAACAATTCGGACAAAATTCATCCGCTACATTAAGCGGATATTGATTATTGGGAAAGGTGCCCTCATGTTTGCAGGATATTATTCTAACTAAACGGACCTCGCGAGTATCGTCCTTTATTCTCGCGCCGCATCTTCTGCAGAAATTTGACACTGACATTTCTGACCTCCTCCCATTTAGGCCGGGGTTATCAGTATTCTTTGATTCAACAGGTATCTTTAGTAAAAATTAAAGCATTTCGTTCCAATTTGCAAGGATTTTGGTTAATTAGCGAATTGGGTTCTGTTTCCATACTATTTTTAGATATTCCAGATGGTGATGAAACGAGATCGCAATAAATCGTCTCTTGAATATCACCTTATGCCATTCTTATATCAAAAATTTATCGATTGAAGTCTTCGGCGAATTGTATCAGTTCAATGGCGGAGTATTTTTGATACCTTTGCCCTCCGCTGGTCTTCGAACTTAGGGTTCGCGGCCTACTAAAGATGTGGCACAAATCTGAAAGCATACTCGATTGTTTTCTATTACTGATGGCCGTACTTTTATGCGGCAGTTTGACTCTAATTTTAATTATTACTTTGTAATTCATTTATAACAAAGTTATATTGCTGCCAAGCTAAGCGATATTACCTTTTAATTCGGGATTAATTGATGAAAAAGGCGAACCCCAATCCAAAAAAGGAAAGAATGATTCATATCCGGCTCCCCGAAGACGTTCATAAGCGCTTGCGTGTCCATGTGGCGGAAATTGATATGACCATGCAAAGCTGGGTTGTAAGGATGGTGGAGCGGGAGTTGAATCAGTCGAAGGGGCATAATAAGCAAAATGGCTAGACAAACAAAAGCAAAGAAGAATAACAGCAATGGCGCGAATCTTGGCTTTGAGGCTACCCTTTGGGCGGCGGCAGATAAGCTTAGAAACAATATGGACGCCGCTGAATACAAGCATGTTGTACTCGGGCTGATATTCCTGAAATATATCTCAGACGCTTTCGAAGAGCGCCATAATCAATTGTTAGCTGAGAAAAGCCAGGGGGCGGACCCGGAAGATGCGGATGAGTACAGGGCTGCGAATGTCTTCTGGGTTCCCAAAGAAGCCCGCTGGGGCCATTTGCAGGCGAATGCCAAGCAAATCACCATAGGTAGGCTAATTGACGATGCAATGGACGCCATAGAGCGCGATAACAAGGTTTTGAAAGGCGTTCTGTTCAAAGATTATGCCAAGCCCGCATTAGACAAACAGCGGCTTGGGGAATTGATTGATCTGATCGGAACCATAGGCCTGGGGGATAAAGAAAACCGTTCCAAAGACATTTTGGGACGGGTGTATGAGTATTTTCTAGGCCAGTTCGCCAGCGCAGAAGGAAAGAAGGGCGGGCAATTTTATACGCCGCGCTGTGTTGTCCGCGTCCTGGTTGAAATGCTGGCGCCATATAAGGGAAGAGTTTATGATCCTTGTTGCGGTTCGGGCGGCATGTTTGTGCAGAGCGAGCAATTTATTGAGGTTCATGGCGGGCGCGTTGGAGATATAGCGGTATATGGGCAGGAGTCAAATAATACTACATGGCGGCTTGCCAAGATGAATTTGGCGATTCGCGGCATAGATGCAAATTTGGGAAATGAGAATGCCGATAGTTTTCACCGCGATTTGCATCCGGATTTAAAAGCAGATTATGTATTGGCGAATCCGCCATTTAATGACAGCGATTGGAGCGGGGAATTGTTGAAGAAAGATGTGCGCTGGAAATTTGGGGTTCCGCCTGCCAGCAATGCCAACTTCGCCTGGGTTCAGCATTTCATTCACCATTTATCGCCAAATGGCATGGCCGGTTTTGTGCTTGCAAATGGAAGTATGTCAAGCAATCAATCCGGCGAAGGGGAAATCAGAAAGAATATTATTGAAGCTGATTTGGTTGATTGCATGGTTGCGATGCCGGGGCAACTTTTTTATTCAACGCCTATCCCAGTCTGTCTTTGGTTCCTTACGCGGAACAAGGGGAATGGCAGATTTCGTGATCGCAGAAAGCAGACTCTTTTCATTGATGCGCGAAAAATGGGAACGCTAATTGACAGGGTGCATCGGGAATTGAGTGCAGAAGATATTGCAGGAATCGCCAATACATACCATGCGTGGCGCGGGGAGAAAGATACGCGGAAATATGAAGATATTCCCGGCTTCTGCAAATCAGCAACGACCGATGATATTATTCGCATGGGTCATGTCCTGACGCCGGGGAGATATGTCGGATCTGAAATATTAAATAATGATGATGAATCAATCGATACTGCAATGCCGTGTTTGGTTAATACCCTGCAAACTCAATTTGAGAAGTCGAAGCAACTCAATGAAAAAATACTGAAAAATCTTAAGAGTCTTGGCTATGTCGAGTGACGGTCGGAAATATATGCCATTTGATGAAGCTGTTTGGATAAATCCTCCAGTCAGAATGATGAAGGGCAGCATTTATCCATTTGTCGACATGCAATCTATTGACCCAAATCTGGGGAAAGTTGCAGCGTCGGAATTACGAGAATTTAAAGGCGGTGGATCCCGTTTCTTAGCTGGGGACACATTAATGGCTCGTATCACTCCTTGCCTTGAAAACGGCAAGATCGCGCGCTTCGCTTCTTCAATAAATAATCAGGTTGGGCACGGTTCTACTGAGTTCATTGTTATCAGGGGGCGCCCCAATGTTACAGATAATGATTTCGCTTATTATTTGACTCGAAGTGAAATTGTGAGAAAATATGCGATATCTCAAATGACCGGAACATCTGGGCGGCAGCGTGTCCCTACTACGTCTCTGAAACACTTATCGGTATTTGTACCATCATTGCCAGAACAAAAAGCAATTGCAGAGATGCTGGCTGTCTTTGATGATAAAATTGAACTGGACCGACAAATGAATAGAACGCTTGAGGCGATGGCGAGGGCGATATTCAAATCATGGTTTGTTGATTTTGATCCGGTTCATGCCAAGGCCGAAGGCCGCCAGCCCATAGGCATCGATAGCGCCACCGCCGCTCTTTTCCCGGATTCTTTTGAAGATTCTGAATTGGGGAAAATACCGAAGGGATGGAAAGCGGGGCATTTGTGTGATGTATGTTCACCGCAGGGTGGATTCGCATTTAGGAGTCGCGATTTCTCCGCAATTGGGTATCCAGTTATAAAAATAAAATCGATCACTACGGATAAAGATGTTAACATAAATCAATTAGATTGCGTTTCCAGCGATATCGCGAACCAGGCAAAAGATTATTGGCTGAATGACGGCGATTTAATAATGGCTATGACAGGGGCAACAGTAGGGAAATTTGGATTAGTTCTTAATCCTGAGAAAGCACCCTGTCTATTGAATCAGCGTGTTGCACGTTTGCGATCTTTCACCAAGCATGATGGTAAAGTCTGGTTTACTTATTGTGTTTTATCAGAAGATGAAATCATAAATCAAGTGATTTCAATTGCCGATGGTAGTGCTCAACCGAATATTAGCGCAGATGGAATTGCTTCAGCGAAGCTAGTGTCTTGTCCCAGAAATATATTCACAAAGTCTCTTGACCTTTTGCAGGATTGAGTCAGCCGTGGCGGTCCAGACAAAGGGTTTAGAGCTGGCGT
>JAGVEJ010000098.1 GCA_020058225.1 Candidatus Zixiibacteriota bacterium
GGACAATAATACTCTATAAACAACCATGGACAACAAATATTACCTAAGTCAGTGCGCCCTTTGTATGGGGCTGGATAAGGGCGAGCTCGAGGCAATTTCGGGTATCGCCCAGATAAAAAAAATCAAAAAACGCCAGATAATTTTCCTTGAGGGCGACCACGCCGCCGGCTTTTTTGTACTATTGAAAGGCAAAGTGCGGATATACAAGGCGTCACCGGAAGGGAAAGAATACACCATCCACCAAATCACGCCCGGCCAGCTTTTTGCCGAAGCGGCAATCTTTAAGGGAAATCTTTATCCCGCCAATTGCGCCGCTTTGGAAGACTCCATGGTTGCCTTTTTCCCGAAAGATGCTTTCATTCAGATGATAAAAAATTCGCCGCAAATCTCATTGAAAATAATCGGTTCGCTATCAAATTTCCTGCGGGAGTTTAACAAAAAGGTGGAGGAGCTTTCACTGAAAGAGGTCTCTGCCAGAATTGCCTCATATCTTTTGGAAGAGGCCGATAAGAAAAAAAACAACGAAATTATACTTGATATCTCCAAGGCCGAACTGGCTCACCGTTTGGGGACAATAAGCGAGACCCTTTCCCGTAATCTGCGAAAACTCAAGGAGTTGAGGGTAATCAAGGTTGAGGGGCAAAAAATCAGCATTATCAATTCATTGCGCCTGATTTCCATAGCAGAAGGCGAAAAAATTTAATTTCGTTGACTTAAGTCAAGGGATATAGCGAACTTTTTCTCGATACTTTACATTAAAGTAGAGTATATATATCGATGAAGAGGTTTTTATGCCAATGAGGAAAGTCATACAGATTGACGAAGATAAATGCGATGGTTGTGGGCTATGCGTGCCGTCGTGCGCCGAGGGGGCTATACAGGTAATCGATGGCAAAGCCAGACTGGCAAGCGAAACTTATTGCGACGGCCTTGGCGCCTGCCTCGGAGAATGTCCGCAGAATGCCATTACAATTGAGGAACGGGAAGCTGAAGCTTTCAGTGAAATCGCGGTGAAAAAGCATCTGGCAAATTCAGCCATAACAGATTCTCCGAAATCCAAATCCATGCCATCGTTTAACACTATCCAGCCCGCCCATTGCCCGGGCAGTATGTCACAATCCCTGAGGTCGATTAATTCCAAAAGCTCTGGCGCAGGAGCCGTGGATCCGGAGGGAGAGATTTCTCACCTTACCAACTGGCCGGTGCAGATAATGCTGGCGCCGGTGAAAGCGCCATACTTCAATAACGCCAACCTACTCATCGCCGCCGATTGTGTTCCATTTGCCTTTGCCGATTTTCATCGACACTTTCTTAAAGGCCGGGCTGTTTTGATCGGCTGTCCCAAATTGGATAATATGGAGTCATATCTGGATAAATTAACAAAGATTCTCGCAGGAAATGATATTAAAGCAGTGGAAATTGCCTATATGGAAGTGCCATGTTGTTTTGGATTAGTACTGCTTATCAAAATGGCGCTGGAAAATTCCGGTAAAGAGATACCGGTAATATTACGCAAAGTTGGAGTAAGAGGCAGTTTACATGAAGAGAAAGCAAATATTTAACGGGAGGCATAAATGAGCGAATTGATTAACAATGTCCGCAAAAGAAAAGACTTACTGAAACATATGATATTGCAACTTCATAAAGGACAGGCGCCCGATGCCGTTCGGACACAATTGGTGCGTCTGATGGGTGAGGTTCCTTATGGCGATGTGGTTGAAGTCGAGCAGGAATTGATCTCTGAAGGTCTTCCCTCGGAGGAAGTGCTCAAGCTTTGTGATATGCATACAGCCGTACTGAAGGGCAGTATCGATCAGACCGGAGCCAGAATCGCCGTCCCGGGACATCCGGTACATACTTTCCAGCAAGAAAACAAAGCCTTAAGCTGGGAGATTAGCACTCTAATCAAACTATATGATGAGACAAAGGCTCTCAAAGAATCCGATGTTGCCTCAAAACAGATGGCGGAAATTCGAAAGCATTTTCATGCCCTTATGGATGTGGACAAACATTACATGCGCAAAGAAAATCTCCTGTTCCCCTTTCTGGAAAAGCATGGCATTACCGGCCCGCCGACCGTGATGTGGGGAAAGCATAACGAGACGCGAATATTATTAAAGGGAGCTATTGAAGCTCTAAAAGAAACAACTTCAATAACGGCGGGGGAGGCCTCGGCAGTAATTGCTCTGGCGCTGAAATCAGCATCGACTGCTATTGAAGAGATGATTTATAAAGAAGAACAGATACTTTTCCCAATGTGTATGGATACCCTATCCGATGAAGAATGGTACAGCATTTATAATCAGAGTCTTGAAATCGGATTCTGCCTTTATGATCCGCAAGATGAATGGCGACCGGAAGGTGTTAAGGCAGAAAAGAAAGAAACTACTGAAAGCGCAAGAATACAACTTCCCAGTGGCAGTATGACTATACCGGAGTTAACAGCCATACTGAACACCATGCCGTTTGATCTGACTTTTGTTGACAAGGACGATACGGTTAGGTTCTTCACGCAGGGAAAAGAGAGAATATTCGCCCGCAATCGTGCCATATTGGGAAGAAAAGTGCAGTTATGTCATCCACCGTCAAGTGTGCATATAGTACAGAAGATTCTTGATGATTTCCATTCCGGTCGTCAGGAGAAAGCGGCCTTTCATATAGATATGCATGGCAAATTTATTAGTATTGAATATTTTGCGCTTCGTGGAGCTGATGGCGAATATCTGGGAACACTCGAAGTAAGCCAGGATTTAACCGAAAAGCGTACCCTTGAGGGCGAAAAACGAATATTGAATTATGAAAACCAAGGGGGCTGATTACATTATGAACAACTCTAAAATCGCCATGGATATTACTCCGGATACAAAGGTCGGCGCCCTTTTGAATAATTACCCACATCTGGAGCAGTTTCTGATTGATATGTCTCCGACATTCGCCAAATTGCGAAATCCAATATTGAGGAAAACCGTCGCGAAAATAGCCACTTTGCGTCAAGTAGCTGAAATCGGGAACATGCCTCTCGGCACATTGATAAACAGCCTCCGCTCAGCCGCGGGATTGTCTGAGCGGGATGATTTTGAATCTGAATCCGCACAAAATACCGTTCAACCTGATTGGATAAATAGATTAAAAGTGGCCAAATCGCTTGATGCGCGACCGATTCTTGAAAAGGGCGAACATCCTCTCAATTATGTCATGAAGGATTTGGCGCAATTAAAAGAGAATGAACTGTATGAATTAATCACGCCTTTCCTTCCGGCGCCGCTGATCGACGCCGCCAAACAGAAGGGATTTAGGGCGTGGACTATGCATACGGAAAAGGATATATTCACAACCTATTTTGGTAAATAGCGGCAGGAACGTATGGCTATGCACCTCTACATTCCATAATAACGGATGATATCTGATAAGAATAGAGCAGAAGCCTCTGGACTCCTGCCATTGATTAATACAAGATATATGATAGGATTGATATTATGTCGGAAGAAAACAAAAAGGATTCGGCCAGATTGACTCCATCTCAAAGCTATAGGCTTGATACTTTATTGGATTATGTGTCGGGGTCAATCGTCAGCCGCACTATAGTACAAAGCAAAGCCGGAACAATAACGCTATTCGCCTTTGATGCCGGACAGGGCCTAAGCGAGCACTCGGCGCCGTATGATGCATTAGTGCAGGTGTTGGATGGTGAAACAGAGCTAATCATTGGCAGTGTGCCAATTATGACCAAAGCCGGGGAGACCGTGCTTATGCCTGCTAATGTTCCGCATGCGGTTAAATCGGAAAAACGGTCGAAGATACTATTGACAATGATTCGTGGCTGATATGCAGGGGCGCATGGCATGCGTTCCTACAATGAACGTAGATGATAATACTATACTATATTCCGAT
Source organism: Candidatus Zixiibacteriota bacterium (assembly GCA_020058225.1). Taxonomy (GTDB): domain Bacteria; phylum Zixibacteria; class MSB-5A5; order GN15; family PGXB01; genus JAGVEJ01. Next base: position 3,892 of record JAGVEJ010000098.1, read on the forward strand.
AATATTTTCTGCTATACTGATTGGCGCACATTTTATGCGAAGCGCACAAGCGGGACTGATGCTTATCGCCGTCACATCTCCATTAATGTTGCTAATTCGCCGAGAATGGATTATGCGCATATTTCAGTCGCTCCTGCTCATTGGCGGTATTGTCTGGATTTACACGA
>JAGVEJ010000088.1 GCA_020058225.1 Candidatus Zixiibacteriota bacterium
CGTTATATTCTCATGAACAAGAAAGTCCTCAATTTGTTTTCTGATTTCAGGCTTTTTCCCATATCGTAACAATGGATAGCGAAAATATCTACCCACTTGGCGATGTCCCGCAACTGCATTTTCCAGAGCTTCCATTCCTTTGACCATATCATCCACCAAAAAGCCGGTTGGCACCTCATTAACATCTTGACCTGAATAAGGATGAAACCCAATAACATGTCCATCTTCAAGCCATTTATCAATCAAACCCCAGTCTGATTCAATATTATCCCCTATTACAAAACCGGCCGCTTGGACCTTATTCTTTTTCAGCGCTTTTAATATTTGATTATTTATCCATTTTCTCTCTTGCCTATCATAGATCCTTTCGGCAGGCAAATTATCAAAGGTTAGGCATATCTTACCCGCTGATTTTTTCCATTCCTTCTTTTCCTCGGCCATAGAACCAGAAACAGGGCAAAGCATCAATAATGTAATAATCAAGGATAATATCAGAAGTCCTTTTTTCATGGCCAATTATTTAGGACAATTAATCAAATGAATCAACAAAAACATATTTTCAATAATTACTGAAACAAAATACAACCGCGTCAATGGCTCTCTACCCAAGGGAGTGTTGAAAAAACCCTGTTACTAGGGAGAAGCATATTTTTAAGCGCCAAGACCCGGAAGGCGTCATGCTGAACTCGTTTCAGCATCCAGAAAGTAGTTACATAAGTGTTCGTCAATGCCGAATCCGGCGAAGACGGACAAGTCAGCTACTGCTTTCTGGTTCCCGTGTCAAGGCACGGGATGACAAGTCGGGGAGCTACGATGAACATAAACGACGCACTTTACCATAACATACACTTTTTCAACATGCCCGCATTAAGAAAGGCGGACATTTCAGTCCGCCTTATAAATATGCATATCTTCTGATTAATGGCATTCCTTATGGGCAATCAGGGGCAGAACCTCCCTTATAAAGGAAATTAACCAGGTAAGAGACATCACTAATATTAACATTTCCAGAATTGTTGACATCGGCAGAAATCATGGGAACCGGAGCCGGTCCGCCCTTATAAAGGAAATTTATTGTAAATGTAACATCCTGAATATTGACAAAAGAATTTCCGCTGGCATCGCCGCAAATAAAGGCGCTCCCGGTTCCCGCAAACACCTCATCAAGTGGGGAAAACTGGCTCCACTGACCTTGGGCGTCCCGGGCGCGAACTTTATAATAATAATATCCTTCTGCTCGATTGGTGAAATGGTAGAGTGTGTCGGTCAAACTGGATGATACAATCGTCTCAATCCCATAGGTCTCGATTGGATATATATCATCAAAATAGAAGCCTTCTTCGGTCAAATAAGAATCAGTCGAATACGTGGCTCTAATAAATACATCCATACCTACATAGCTGGCAAGGCTGAATTTTCCCTCAACCCAGATTCCCCCCGATGAACCGGTAATACCATTGCCGCGGTTGGCTCCGTTAGGATCATAATTGGTGGTAATATTTCCCTCAAGCGGAGTAAATATGGTTCCATCAGTCGATGCTTCTATATAGGCATAGTCATATTCGGTTTCAATATCATAGAATGTCCATAATTTAAGGGTATCATTGGCATTGACTCTTATTGGATTTTTAGTCTGCATATAAATCGTCGTGCCGTTATTGGCGCCGGAGAAGAAACTCGTTGTCGGGGTATGCGACCGCCCCGTCGTCAGTATAAATCCGGTATTGATCCAATTATTCCAATTGCTGGCGGAATCATCGCGGCGGGATTTATTCTGATATTCAATCAGTTCATATTGAAAGGCAGGATTTAATGTATCATTATGGGACCAAGTAACATCGTAATCAAGCCTGTCCACGTTATCAGGCGTTGTCAGAGCAGGTTTTGCAGGCGGCCGGAGCTGATAAATATATCCAACCACTCGAGCTACAAAAAGGCATGGCTGAAGATTCTCTTGCACTAGCTCTGTCTTGCGATGTATAGTTGGCCAGAAACCATCATCATAAGTGCCGACTTCAATTGTAATGGCAAAATTCTTGTTCTTGGTCGTCTGCTCCCCATATCCCCAATCATCGCTATCACCATTAACCAGATACAACCCCCAGCCCGGACCGGGAGAGTAACCATTAAGAGCATGGATTGTATCACCCAGCGGAACAAAAATATCATTATCGGGAGTATAAATTCTATCATATCCCCATGGATACAGAATCAGATTTGAATATGAGTGAAAATATAATGTTATGACAAAATTATGCGCAGAAATAAAATCCCGCATATTCTGCGTTTCGGGTTCCGAAAATGGCCCTGTCCCGCGGTAAGTTGCGGCATCCGTATTGGGAGAGGAACCGATATCATCATACCCCCACATGTACCCATAGTTCCGATTCAAATCAATGCCATAAGTTCCATCGCCATTATTGCGACGGTTTTTCCGCCACATTCCACCACCGGTAGGGGCTATTACCTGATTATAATAGTAACCATCCGGATTCACAGTAACCACAAACCATATTTCTCGATTATCAACCAAGTCAGTTACGGTCGGAATTGTGCCGTAATTATTGGTGATATAATCCATAAAATAAAATAGCACTTCTGGAGTAATCACTTCCCGGGCATGAATGGCGGCAGTAAACAATACTTCCGGCTCATCTTCATCAACGCCGGGATTATCGGATATTTTAACCGCCCACGTCGAGCGCCCTTCAATGGTCTGGCCGATGCTGATCTTGGTCGATACAATATTCGGATGACCAGCAATTATACCGTCAAGATATGCATTAATTTCATCCAGTGTTTTATACCCCCCCATATCCTTTGTTCGATCAAGACGGGATTGATAGAATTCGGTTAGATCGGGGATATCAATTTCAACTCTGAAGCCCAAGGCAGACAATCGGTTCAGTTCATTTTGGTTAGTTACTATTTCGATATAATCGGCCCCATGATAGACCTCATCCAACTGCATCTTCTTGAATTCCTGCCATTGTGCTTTGGAATCCAAATAGACTTTGGCCTTGATATATGGGGTTTCAGCGGCAAAGATTAGTGAGGTTGTGAGGGTGAGGATAAAAATAAACAACAAAACAACTTTAATGAAGCGCATTAAGTACTCCTCTTAAGGTATGTAAGTATCTTCCCCAAATATAAGGGATATTGCAAATTATCCAAAGGAAAAATTGTGTCAATTTAAACAAGTAAATGAAGAGAATTATGCCGATTCTCATATCCTCTGAGGCGGATTCTGAAATGCCGTTCATAAGACCCGACTTTGCCCGAATGGCTGGAGGCGTCGATGGCTCACTACCCAATAAGAAAGGCGGACATTTCAGTCCGCCTTATAAATCCGCATATTTTTAATTAATGGCATTCCTTATGGGCAAACCGGCTCAGGCCCATTCTTAAACAGACAATTAATCATATAAGTAATATCCCGGATATTGACCAAGCTATCATCATTGAGGTCACCCACACTTGCTGAGGGCACCGGCGGCCAACCATGCTGGTACAGGAAATTTATAAGGTATGTTATATCAAGCACATTCAGGTTGCCACTGTGGTCAACATCGCCAACTGCTGGGGGTGGGTCGGTAATGATTAATTGCACAATGGCGTAAAGGGTCGTATCCGCTTGCGGGCAAGGATGGAATCGGTCGGAAGCGCAAATAGTGAGAGCAAAGGTTTCTCCGATATCTCTGCAAAGCGGCGCGTATGTCCATTCACCTGTGATCGAGTCAATCTCCCCCGGACTGGAAAGAATTTGATATGTGATTCGGTCGGGAAGCGGATTCTGGTCGACAGCATCAAAATCGAAATGAAATCCGCCATAATAGTCGTTAACCAGGTCGCTTGGATATGCCGGGAAAATGGGCGGATAATTATTGGCCAAGTTCACCGACAGATAAATCTGTTGGGCGAGGCTTCCCGCCGCCAAGGCAGAGATAAACTCGGGTTTGCTACCAATAGGGACTATTTCGATAATGTCGGAATAACCGGGAGCAATCGCGGCCAACCCTGAATCATAGTAATAAGATGGCGAAATTAGTATTTTGAGGGAATCGTTATGTGTATCATGGGCTACAGATTGAGAATCCACCCCGGACAGCGCATGGATTCTATAATCAGAATAGGTCACCAAATCAGGAGCATAGAAACACAGATGCAGGGCGCCGACCGAATCTGCAAAATCACCACTGATAATAATAGATGAATCGGTTTCAGCCAGAGTCAATTGCCCGCTAAATGCACCACCGGCTTTTGGCAGAGGCATAAATACCCCTTTAATGATTCCCCAGAGATATACATAATCCTCCAAAGTCAAAACGAGACCGTCGCCATTTATGTCGCTGGTGGCGATTTGCAATGGTAGATTGACTTGGAAGGCGTCTAATCCATAAAGGAAATAATTTACAAAAACGATTGCATCAGCAATTTCATTTCCAACGCCATTAAGGTTTAAATCGCCCCTGTTATCATAAGGGCCGGGCCAAGAAAGTGTAATCTTTTGCCCATAAAACCCCGACGCCCGGGCCGAAACCAGCCTTGGTCTGTTGCCTGAATAGGAGATTTCGAATAATTCGCCAAAGCCGCTGGGAATTGAGTCTCTTATTCCGCCAAGTGTCATATCGTTGTGGACCAATATCCGCAGGGTATCGCCAATCCTGCTGTAATTTAAATCCATTTGCGAGGCATGAGATAGCAGAATAACGTCATATGGCGAAGAGTTGGTGGCATAATAACAGAGTTGCAATCCCCCAACCGGTAAGCCAAAATTTCCAGAGACCTTAAGTATCGAACCCATCTCATCGAATTTCAGGAGGCCGTATGAATTGTCGGTAATAGTCTGATTGGGCGACATTTCGCCTGAAATTATGCCGCTCAAATATACATAATCTTCAATCTTGGCGGGCAAGAGATCTCCGTTTATATCTGTAGCATTTATCTGCGAGTCAAGGGAAACATTAAAGGCTGTATTACCCTGTATGAAATAATTGGCAAAATTAACCGCATCAGCAAGCTCGTATGGAAGCCCATTTAGATTTACATCACCTCTCAACGGGTTTGCCGAATCGCATGTAATATTCATAAAACCATGGTGATAATCGATAAATCTAACAGGGAGCTGACCTCCAAAAATGGCGGAATCCAGACATGAATTCGGCATTCCCTGATATGAAGGGAGATAGTTGTAAGGATCAGTTGCAATATAATCATTCCAATCAAAAATGTCCTTAGAGACAGCAATACCGGTGTCGCCAGCGCTTCCGTACTTCATAAAATTGTCCTCGCAATCTACCCAAAAGAAGCGGACTGGAACTGCATTACAGGTATATGAAATATTATATGTAACGTGAAAATTAAGATAGAATAGGACCGTCCCGTCAGGAATATGCAATTCAATTGGATGCTGGGAGCCGTTATTCAAGTCCGAAATTCCGGAAACTCGTATAAAATAGCCTGTTCTTGGGGGGTAAAGTGAATCATAAACAGGATATGTAATTGAGTCTATTCTTGCTTCAAAATGCTCCCACTGAAAAGCGCCACTGCCACCAAAAATTGGCCCGGGTGTGGCGCCGAGGAATTTCATCCCGGAGTTGTCATGACCGAAAGAAAACTCAAAACTGTGCATTTCTTCCGTCCCAGCCGTTTTGATAACCGGCACGGAAATATCGCTCCCTCGAGCTATACTGCTTAAGTCGCTGATTTCAATCGTAAATGGCGTTTGAGCAAGTAATTGATTTGCCATTGAAATAATAAATATGATACAAAGAAATATGAATATTGGGATTCTCTTAAATTGGTAAGGCGCAAACATTCTGACCTCCGCAGTCTTGACAGTCTATTTAAGACAAGATCGTCAATAGGTTTATAAAAATAGCAAAAAAACCGGCCTACTGATATTGCGGCGCCGGGCCGTTCTTATAAAGATAATTTATCAGATAGGTTATATCCTGAATATTGACAATTCCATTGCCGTTTGAATCACCAGTTTGATATGGAGTAGGGGGTAATCCGCTCTTATAAAGAAAGTTTATTAAGAAAGTAATATCCTGAATATTGACTTTGCCGGTGCCATTGGCATCCCCGCAAGGATGAATTACCATGGCGCCATCAATAACTTCAACCAAATTTGTATCAAGATGGGGAACAATTACGGTATCGACGAAAATCGAATCGGCGGGCGGGCCGGAAACTTGTTGCCAATTTAGGCAGATTGTATCATCGGGCGGGGGCATCCATTGCATACATTGATACCAATTGGTATCGATTACTGTGTCAAGATAAATTCCGATAAGATTCCCCATTTCATCGGAGAAATGGAAATTATTCACATCACCCAATACCATGAAAAGAACAACATAGCGATCGGTCGTGGTATCAGGGATATCATAAATATTTGCCTTTATTTTTATTAATGGAATGTCCCCTGTCTGAGGAAATCCTATACCGGGCGTATAGGGATCGGCAACCATATTCGCGAGTCCCGTGATTCTGATGTCAAACCCTTGACCGCCCACTGAGCGAACGTCTATGAATTCCCAACCGGAAGTCAGCGTTCCGGATGTATCGAAACCTCCGGTGAATTGCATAATGTCCGGCTGATCTAACATCATCCACAATTGAAAACCGGCGACCGTGTCGGTCAGGTTTTGTAAATAGATCGGGAAAGTTACATCCTGCTGGCCGGGGTACGCATAGACTGTATCGACCTGAATTATCAGTATTGGAGAAGCTTCCGCTGGTGGCGGGGTAACGAAATAAATGGCCGCGACGAATAATACGAAGACGAACGCGGCAGGACTGATGCGTCTGCTGATGAGGGACATGGCAAACTCCTTTGTAAAAAAAGTTTTAAGAATTTAGTTCGCTAACGATTGTCCCTTACGATCTCCTCCGGTAGTGTAGTATAGAAAAGAAGGTTCACAACCAAATTACCGATTTAATTATAACCTTTTACCAAATATTTGTCAAGCTAATTATACTGTTTCCCGGCTGGGGACATGTTGAGGGAATCTGCATAAAAAAACGGAAGGGGTGGGAATCGAACCCACCGGAGACGGCATTACCGCCTCCCCACGGTTTTGAAGACCGTAAGGGCCACCAGACCCTATCCGCTTCCGGATAGATTATAGCAAATTCTTTAAATTAAAACAATATCAGGGGTAGGTCGGGTTCTGAGTCCCGACTTCGGTCGGGAGAAAAACCCGACAGCCAATTATTTGTTGGCCGCAAAATCTATGAGAGCTTAATTATTTGTAGGGGCTTGATTCATCAAACCACTAAGAATAATATCATTTTTTCATCAATCCGGTAAGCGATGCAACAAGAAGAGTCGTGAGTATCCACCCCGCAAAAACATGTACCCAATGATAATAATAAATAAATGATCCTACGCTATATTTGCTAAGAATCCAAAGATCTCCGACGCCGATATTAACCAATGGAATAAATTCATCTAATGAGTAACCAAATGGGTCGAAATTGCCATTTGCATAAAGAGAATTGGTGGGAGAAAAGATGTCTGCAGAATTACAGAAAATCCCCCAGCCCATCAGAATAAAAAGGAACATCCAGGCCAAAGTGACCCATCGCCTATATCCAAATCCGATTGTGATTCCCAGGAATAATAGCCAAAGTTTCTCCCAGTATGAAATTTTACCTCTCTTGAACATCTCCCAATTCTTTGCTATTCTAATCTTTTTTGCATCCGACTCAAACCCGCTCTTTTCCAGCACCGACGCCAACTGCTCATAAGGTTGCGGGCAATATTGATGCTGTAGGCCCAGCCATTTAGTCCTTGATTCTGAATCTTTGGGCGATTCATCAGCAATTCTCTCATATTCTAATTCATCTATGTATAGATTCCCTTTTTGCGGCCAGCTTCTCTCTTCATCCCACAAGGTGCAAATTTTGGCTGAACGCAAGTCCAAAATCACTTTTTCCAGAAGACTAAAATTCCTCCATTGGAAAAGCCCTTGAATATGCGCTGTCATCATGTCGACTCTGCCAATGGCGGTAAAGCTTTCTCGCATGTAAACATTTCCCTTAATGAAAATATTTGGCATACTCAGCGCATCTCCATTCTCATTTTCAAATTGGCCATTTTCGCAATCAAGATCTCCCCCGATCTCCGCACCCCGCAGGCTCACTTCACCGATTGCCTTAAATCCATTTCGAAGATGAATGCCTCCGCCCACTTTAATCCCATCGGCATTCAGCGCATCTCCATTCTCATTTTCAAATTGGCCATTTTCACAATCAAGGTCTCCCCCAATCACCGCACCAATCAGGCGCACCGCACCAATGGCCTTAAATCCGTTTCGAAGAAAAATGACGCCGCCTACCTTAATTCCGTCTGCATTCAGAGCACATTTGCCCTTATTTGCGAATTGGCTCTTCTCGCAACTGAGGGCTCCCCAGATCTCCGCACCTGGAAGGCACACTTCACCACTGGCCTTAAATCCATTTTGAAAATAAATGTCGCCCCTGGCTTTAATACACGTCACATCAATCGATTTTGTATGTGTATTAATTAAAAAGAGAGAACGCAATTCCGCGCGCCTTAAATTTATATCCGAAGAAATTCTGCAATTTCCAAATAAGAGCCGAAAAGGAATTATTGACTCTTCAAGATCCAAATCACTATCGATTCTCGCACCCTCAACCATAATCCCCTTATGAGTGGCATATTTAACCGCCTCCTTATCAGTACATACCCAGACGATTCTATTGGCATTCAAAACGCGCTCGCTCCCCCAACTGTTGGCAGTTGCCGGATCATTTTGAGACTCGTCCTCAGAGCTGTAATCCGCAAACTCCCCTACTGCCGCAGCCCGAAAGAATTTATCATCGACCGGCGATAATTCGCCAAATTTCGCTTTCGCAAGCTCAAGCAATTTCTCGGCATTCGGCATATCTATATCCTCCCGAACAATTATGATCACCCTATAGCGCAAATATATATCTATGAAATACCCAGCGCAATTCTCTTTTTTCTGAAAGCATAACTTTCTGGATTCCGTGTCAAGCATGGAATGACAAATAATGGCGCTATAGCACGCCTAAATATATGGCCTTGCCATTGCATACTATTTATTTAAATAATGGCGATTATTTTGGGCAGAAACAACGCTTGATGAATCAAGCCACTACGAAATATATGCTGAATATTATATCGACCTCACCGGCATTTCGGATGGGTCTTCGATCAAAATATTCTCTTTTATCGCAAACGCCTCGGCATACTTCACGCCGACTTTATGCCCATAATGGCGGGCCGTAATAGTCATATATTCAAATATATCAACTCCCGGCCTATATATTTCCCTTGATGATGGTGTACCATCAAATTGTGATTTATACGTCGCTACCGCTTTAAGCTTGCGATCGAATTGCTCGGTCACATCGACAAAGAACGAGTGCGGGCCCTCGCGAAAAGATGATGTATAGATAATCTTGCGGGGACGATGCGGCTCGCCATCGATTTCAAGTTTTTTTAGACCGGCAAGGAAACAAGCATCATATCCAAGCAGTGATGCCGAAAGATGATCCGGATGCCGCTGAATCCAATATGGCAGGATAACCATTTCCGGTTTAGTGTCCCGAATAACCTGTGCAATTTTTAATTTATTCTCATGATTGACTTCGACCGCCGCATCAGGTAATCTTAAATTGGCTCGAAAGGTGACGCCCATGATTTTAGCCGCATCTTTTGCTTCACTTCCCCGCTCTTCGGCTGTACCTTTGGTCCCCATCTCCCCTTCGGTCAAATCAAGTATGCCTGCCTTCCTGCCCCTATCAATCAATTTTATAATCGTCCCACCGCAGGTGATTTCAATATCATCGCGATGCGCCGCTATTGCCAGAACATCCAGCTTGATATTATCCATTCAGTACCTGCTTATAATAATCTTCATATTCGGTGACAATTTTGTCAGCATTGAATTTTTCATCAGCCATTTTTCGGGCATTTTCTTTGAATATGGCCAGTTCCTTAGCATCCGAGAGTAAATCTATTCCGGCCTTTGCCATAGCCGCCGTTTCTCCAACTGGAAACAAAAACCCATTCTCCCCTTCCATTACTACCTCTACCAAACCCGTCCCCGATGTTCCTATCACTGGTACACCGCAGGCCAAAGCTTCCAGCGCCGCCAGACCAAATGATTCTTCTTCCGATGGCAATAAAAACAAATCAGCCAAAGGCAAAATAGCCTCAACTCTATCCTGATTGCCAAGAAAAATCACCTTTTCATTCAGATTTCTTTTATTAACCTGACGACGGGCAAGAATGGCATCCGGCCCTTCCCCAATAAGAAGTAATTTGGCTGGCAAAACTTTTGATATTCGGTCAAAAATATCAATTACATCCAAAATTCTCTTTACCGCCCTGAAGTTGGATATATGCGCTATAATAAATTCGCCACTATCAGCAAAAGTTCTTCTTTTACAGGAAGTACTTTCCGTATTAAATCTCGTGCCATCAATGAAATTATGGATGACCCTTATCTCCTTCTCAATTCTAAATGTATCTTTAGTCTCATTGGCCAGATAATGCGATACCGCCGTAATTCCATCCGAGGCATTTATCGAGAAGCGGGTTATATCATAATATGATGGGTCAGCCCCCACTAATGTAATATCCGTCCCGTGCAAAGTGGTAATAACTTTTGGCAATTTGCAGGTAACCAGCTGTTTGGCCAAAAAAGCCGAGGTTGCATGAGGAACAGCATAATGCACATGTAAAATATCCAAATTGAATTGACAGACGACTTCCGCCATTTTGGCCGCGAGAGATAAAGTATATGGAGGATGCTGAAACAATGGGTAGGCTGTGGTTTCGACCCCATGAAAATAAAGGTTTGGCTGAAACCTGTCCAGTCTGAAAGGAAGTGCATAGCTGATAAAATGCACCTGATGTTCACGAATAGCTAATTGCTGGCCAAGCTCCGTGGCTACAATACCGGAGCCGCCTGCAACCGGATAACATGTTATACCGATATTCATCTTAGGTCAGGTATTCCGAAATATAAATCAACTGATGTTCTTTTGCACTGGCATCGATTTTATCTGCAATGAAATCTACAACGCCAAAACCATACTTGGCAATGTAATAATTAATATTAAAGGAACGTTCCTGAAGATTTTTATTGGGAAATAACATCGTGGCCAATCTATAAATCTGGTTGCGCGTTGCTTCCATTCTCTTTTTATGATGATCATAGATTTTTTTCTCAAAAGCGCCGAAAGCAAAATCAATTTTGCCGTATGTTTGCTTTCCCATCGGCTCAAGACTCTCATCAAATTGCATAACCGCCTTAAGAAAGCCACGGTAATCTTCTTCCAGCGTCTCCCTAAATTCGGAAATCGTTTGCTCAATTTCTTTGGGGAAAGAACGTATAGAAATATCGTTTACCAAACCCTCAATATCACCCGCAAGGTCAGTCAAACGGATCTTGAAATTGTCCAATAGAATTTCATGTCTTCTTTCAATTATGGTCAAAGCCGGACGGAAAAAATAAAATGGCTGAATAAGATTAAATAATTCAAAAAGTTTTCCAATCTGGCTGAAATAACCTATCTCCGATGGTCCTCCGGCTTGCGCCACAACCGGGAACAGATATGATTGCCAAAGCGGTCGTGTTAATACATCCGGAGAGAATTTTTCCGGGTGTTTATCAATCAAATCAAGAAGACCCGGCAATCCAAGCCTTTTATCTTCAACCAAAAATACGCCATCCTCAAAATGGATTGGAATGCGCTGTGGGGCATGGTAGAATAAATGGGCCGCCGATTCCTTTTTTTCCGCCTGTAAATGGTAACCATCGTTTTCGAGGCTCCGGGCTGTTTCCTGCATCAATTCTTTCATCCGGAAGTGCCCTTCCGCCAAACGTTTTAAAAAGTCGCGGGAGAGGGTTTTAATCTCTTTATCCGCTGGAGAAAACATCACCAAACCAAGGTCCGGCATAATATCAAGTAGATACTGCGCAAATGCCGTAACAAATGAATTCCCCGACGTATATGCCCTAAATAGACGATCATATAATTCTGTGGTAAAATCAGTATTTCCGAATGCCTTCTGTACATCATCAACCAGATTACCATAAGCTTCTTTATCATCAAAGAATATCTCTGCGGCCGGGACTCGACGCTTGGGAGGCGAATCATAGCTTATTCTCTCAATTTCGCCATGATGATTGATATAAAAGGAATGATTGATTTCCTCAAAATCATGATCATCGGCGGCAATCCAAAAAATCGGTACCACCGGATGATGCAACTCTTTTTCTATAAGTCTGGCGCGTTTGACAATGCCGATGGCCTTGTATAATGTTAAAAGAGATCCGCCAAAAAGTCCAGCCTGTTGGCCGGCAAAAACACAAATGGCATCATCTCGCTTGAGTTTCTCAATGGAATCAAATGTCCCAGGTTTGGCACGGAATATGGTATTCTGCCGGAATAAAATATCCGATAATATATTCCGATCAATCTTGGGATCACCCAAATTCGCCGCAACCTCAAACGGATTGCGGGCGAAAAAATATTTATTCAAAACCGGCCTTTCGCCCAAAAAATCTAAAAATAGATTGCTAAGCCGAAATTCCTTCACCGGCCTTATTGATTGTTCCGTCATCTTCAAAATCTTCCTTGTGAACTTGAATAGTTTCTCTTCTCAAAATAAAGGCAATAACATCATCTATCAATGTATATACTATCGGCACAACTATAAGAGTCAATAAGGTGGAACTTATAACGCCGCCTACCACCGCGCGAGCCATCGGCGCCCTAAGTTCCGCACCCGGGCCAAGGCCAAGCATCAATGGCAACATACCGAATACCATGGCAAATGTGGTCATTAAAATCGGCCGAAGTCGAACTGGGCCGGCAATGAGAATCGCCTCCGTTCGAGAAATTCCCTTATATCGATTCTGTTTTATGAAGTCAATCAAAAGAATGGCATTTTTTGTAACCAATCCCATAAGCATTATGATTCCTATCAGAGACATGATTGATATCGAATTACCAAACACCAACAGCGCTATTATTGCGCCCACCAATGACATCGGCAATGAAAACATAATTGAGAATGGATCAAAAAATGATTCAAATTGCGAGGCCAATAGCAAATAGACAAAGATTACTGCCAAACCGAGAGCCAGAAATATATATCCAAAAGATTCTTCCTGCATTTCGCCATATCCGGTTTTATTAATAGAATATCCCGGCGGCACATCAATTTTGACAACTTCTTTCATAACATTTTCAATTGCCGTCCCCGCAAAATATCCCAAAGCAACATTGCACCCGACTCGAATTTCGCGAAGTCGGTCGTAGCGGTTGTATTGTCCGATCGATGAACTTTTTTCAATTTGAGCAATATGCGAAAGCGGCACCATAAAAGTATTAAATCCCTCGACCTCTTTGTTGCTTGCAATCATCAACCGCCCTATATCCGCAGATTTGGCGCGATCCGATTCTTTAAGGCGAACACGAACATCATATTCCTTATCGCCCTCTTTATAGCGGGTAACAACTTCGCCATCAACAAAACTACGGATTGTCGATGCCACCTGATATACATTAATACCCAAATCATTGGCAAGAGCCCGGTCAATATTGATTTTTAGCTCAGGCTTGTTTTCCTCAAGGTTACTGGTTAGGTCAACCGCTCCGGGAATTTGTCGGAATACATTCTCAACCTTATGGCTCAAATCAGTCAGAATATTAAGATCATTGCCACGAATTGAAACCTCAACCTGACGACTCCCTCCCCCCTCCGATTCATCCGTCATAACCGCTATCTTGACACCTGGAATTACCGCTATTACTTTTCGAACACTATCAACCATCTGCTGGGCTGATAAGGGACGCAAATTCTTGTCCACCAATTTTACATATATGGTGCCTTCATTTACTCCGCTTTGTTGCGAGCCAATAGTTGTAAAGACCAAATCAATCCCCTGAAATTTTGATATCAATTCTTCAATCTGCGCCATTCTCGCCGATGTAGTTGCAAGATCTGTCCCGGGCGGTGTTTCAACTGATACAACCACCTTACCCTCATCCGTCTGGGGCATAAACTCCGATCCCGCCAATCCGCCGAGAAATAGAGCCATTACAAAAGAGCCAATGGCCAGGGCAACAACAATAAGTCGATGTCCAAGAGCCCATCTTAATGTCCCTTTATATACAACATTGACATGATTGAAAAATCTATTCCAGGGACTTATGACTTTTAATATCCAACGATAAAATCTCCATATAATCCTGAAAAGAGAAAATTTGGGAGGTACGGCATCAGCCCCTTCTTTTCTCAAAAATCTCGATGAAAGCATCGGTGTTAATGTAAATGCAATGAATAGCGATACAATCACCGAGAATGCGACCGTCATGCCGAACTGGTAGAAAAATTGCCCGACAATTCCCTGCATGAACGCCACCGGCAGAAAAACCACGACGATTGAAAAAGTCGTCGCCATAACCGCCAGACCAATCTCTTTAGTGGCCTGAAAGGCCGCCTTAAATGGCGGTTCGCCTCCATCGAGATGTCGAAAGATATTCTCAATAACCACAATGGCATCATCAATAAGAAGCCCCACCGCCAATGATAGACCCATAAGCGATAAAATATTCAGTGTAAATCCCAAAGCGTTCATGAAAGTAAAGGTGGCAATAATCGATGTAGGAATGGCAATGGCCGAAATAATAGTCGAACGAATATCGGCGAGAAATAGAAATATCACTAAAATTGCCAATAGACCGCCATAATAGATATTGATCAAAACATCATGAATGGAATCTTCAATATAGGTTGAATTATCAACTACGATGTTTATTCTAATATCGGGAGGCAATTCATTTTGGATTTTTGCAACCTCTCCCTTGACGGCCTGTGCCACCGCCACCGTATTGGCTCCCGATTGCTTTGATATATCAAGAGTAACGGCGTCTTCACCATTGACTTTTGCCAATGATCTCTGCTCAGTGACACCATCAATAACAACCGCAATATCTTTCAAATAAACGGGCTGGCCGTGCGGATTGGCTACTGCAATATTGCCAAAATCCGCCACTCTGACGAGTTTTCCCATAGTGCGAAGCAAATATTCAGTATGGTCCTCATTGACACGACCGCCGGGAATTTCAAGATTAGCCGCCGCCAAAGACCTTTTAACTTCATCAATGGTCAATTCATAAGATTCCATTTTCCCAATATCAAGCCAAACATTTACCTCGCGTTCAAATCCGCCTACCAAAACTACGGCGCCTACGCCGGGAATTGCCTCAAGGCGCTTCTGGATTTCATCTTTTGCAAGCGTGGTGATTTCGCGCACTGGCCGCTCTCCCGCTATGGTTAGCGACATAATGGGAGCGCTTTGAGGATCATATCTGGCAATTACAGGCGCCTCAATATCATTAGGGAGATCAGCCCGTATGGCTGAGACCTTTTCCCTGACCTCCTGTGCGGCTTCCTGCGGGTCTCTTTCAAGAACAAATTCTGCGAAAACAAAAGAATATCCTTCCTGCGAGTAGGAAGTTATATGTTTCATACCCGAAATCGGGTTAATGGCATCTTCAATCTTTTTGGAGACTTCGGATTCAACCGCCTCAGCGCCGGCCCCGGGATAAATGGTAAGTACGGTCACAAAAGGAAAATCAACATCCGGCATCAGATCGATGCTCATTTCATTAAATGATGTGTACCCCAGCACAACCAGGGCCATTATCATCATGACCGTGAAAACAGGTCTTCGTATGGCAACATCAGCTAATTTCAAAACTCGACCTCCTTGCCGGTTGCATCAACAAATCGTGCTAGCTTTACCGGGATGCCATCCCGAAGATAATTCTGGCCTACGGTGATTAAAGTATCGCCGACATTCAGGCCACTTTTGATTTCGGAGGAGCCATCAAACTCGACCCCTAATTGCACTTCACGTTCAAAGGCCTTGCCATTGGAGTATATATAGATAAAATTTTTATCATTACGATTGATAATGGACTGCCGCTCAGCAATTATTATATTATCATATTCGCTTACTGTTATTTCGGCTTTGGCAAACATACCCGGTTTAAACAACTGTGATTCATTATTTACTTCAACTTCTATCTGAAACGCCCGGGTAACCGGATCAGCCGAGCGGGCCACCATGACTACCCTTCCGGCTCCGACAAAGATCGATTCCGCCTCGAAGGTTATCTTAACTTCAGCGCCTTCTTTGAAATATCCGATATCATTACCGCTAACGCCTAATTTCATGCGAAGATTTTCGGTTGATGCTACCGTGGCCACTTTCATTCCAGGATAAACATATTCGCCGACAGACACATCAATTGATGTCACTGTTCCGGCTATAGGAGAACGAAGCTCAACCATTTGCAGAGCCGCTTCATAATTTGCCTTCGAGACCTCATATTCGGTTTTGGCTCCGTCGAATTGTGATTCAGATACCGCTCCCTCTTCATACAAATATTTCATTTTATTGAAATTCTTCTCGGCATTTTGATATACCGAATATGACTGCATATAGCTTGATGTTGGTCCGGTTCTATCAAGACTTATTATAGCATCATTGGCATGAATGAATTCACCCTCTCTAACATGAATTTTTTCCACAGCTTCAGATATTTTTGCCAGTATATCCGCTTGTTTTGCCCCTTCCAGAGAACCGGTATAGGAACGGGTCAATTGTTTGGAGAGAGGCACAATCTCCTTGCCCTTTATAGCTATATTCCGTTCAACAATAGTGGCGCCGGACTCGCCTTTATTGGAACATCCGTTGATTATGCTGACTGAAATTCCACTGATCAAAATTCCTATTATTGTCTTTCTAAACATATTCATATATTCCTCACTGATTGATATCTATACCCAAAGCTTTTTTCATACCCGATTTGGCCAGACGATAATTATAAACGGAGCGGGACATATTGGTGCGCGCATCGGTAAGAGCCGTTTGAGCCGAAAGTACCTCAATTTGTGTGCCTACGCCCGATTTATATCTCAAGTTGGCAATACGCATCCCTTCTTCGGCTTGGGCAATTGTTTCCTTCTGGATTTCAAGGGCCTTTTGCGCCATATTCATATTATCATAAGCCTGCTCTACTTCAAGACGAATATTATCGTAAGTCTGTTGCTCTTCAAGGACGGCCTGATAATACTTAACCTTGGCCTTGCGAACTTCGCCAATCGTACGCCCACCGTCAAAAAGAGGAATGCTTAATATAAGCGACGCATTCCATGTTTTGGAAATCTCCCGTCCGGTCAAGGCAAAATCATTGGATGATGCCGTAAACTCGTAGGTGGTATTAAGGCTGACCACCGGAAAAAGCCAATCTCCCTTGGCGATTCTGACAGCCTTGTCATATCCGCATTTCTGATATTCGGCCTGCTTTATCTCAGGTCGATTCTTAAGCGCCACCGTAATCAGCGAATCCAAAGGTAACAATTGATAGCCGGCCGTATCACCCTGATTAACATCTATTATTATTTTCTCATCAAGCGATAACCCCAAAAATGATTTCAATCGCTTTTCGGCCATGGTAACCTCGGATTGGGCGGCAATTAATTGCGGCTCTAAATTGGCCTTCTCTACCCTGGCACGCAATAATTCATATTCTGAAATTAATCCCTGACCAAAATATTTCTCAACCATTTCCAAATTATAACTCAATTGATCATAAGCCTTCTGGAGGACATCCTGATTGGACTGTGACAGCGAAGCGGCATAAAACATTGATTCCGCTCCAAAAACAATTTGTGATTCCACCTCGCGCACTTTCTCGCTGGTATATTTGCTATAAACCTTTGCAATATCGAGTGCCGACCCGACTTTGCCGCCCACATATAAAGGCTGTGATAATGACAAGGCAAAATCAAAATCATTATCCATGCTTATTGGAATCTTCTGATCGCCAAAGAAAAATTCTCTCGGTTTAAAATTTCTGGTATAACGCCCTGAAAATGATAATTGCGGAAAAGCGCCGGAGCGGGCGGAAATTATATCCCCTTGCGCCCGGTCAATCTCCTGCCTGGCGGAGAGATACTGGCGATTATGTTCAATGGCCAACTGCCTTACCTTATCTGCCGTTAAGACTGTTTCCGCCTTAGCGCCGTTTATTATCATCAAACAAATGAAAAATATTAAGGTGTAAAATTTCAACATAGCTATTCCATTATTATTTTTTATGGCTTAAATAGATTTTAAACATTTTTACAACTTGATTTATTATTTCCTTCTGATTCCCGCCGCTCATATAGCATTGTTCCTGAACCAATAGACCGTCTCTAATTGAATGCACCAGCCAGACCAACGCCTCAGCTTCTTTCTTTTTCAGATTGCTGTGACTCATGATATAACCCGAAAATCTTTCCAGAATGATCTTATGTACCTCCGTTAAATATTTTCGCACTCGGGGAATGTTAAATGCTTGAGCCCAGAAATCAAAAGTAAAATGCTTCTCCCTTTCCATCATTTTAAATGATGTCCGAATAACTTTTTCAATTATTCTTTCAAGATTGTCTTTTTCATCCAAAAATTTGGTGGCCGCTTTTACCTGTTCGTCAATATGATCCTTAACAACCGCAAGAAATATTTCTTCCTTATTTTTAAAATGAAAATAAAGCGCCCCTTTGGTTAAACCGGCCTCCCGCGATATATCTTCTGTAGTGGCCGCAATATAACCCCTTTGGGCAAACACCTTGGCCGCCGCCCCGATAAGCTGAGCTTTTCGTTTCTCAGCGGGAAGTTTTGGACTTTGCTTCATATCATTTCTCTACTAAATATACCTACTGGTAGGTATTTATTTTAATAGAAATAACGAAATTGTCAAGAATATGTTTCGCACAATTTTGAGAAAATTATACTAATTATCAGAAGTGTTTTCCGAAAAAAATATGGCGTTGTATGTCAAACCCCTGCGGTTTCGACACTTATGGTTAAACCTTAAACCATTTATATCGGAAAATATTTATGAGAATCAGTATAACAAACTTAAGATAAGGCAATCAAATCCACTTCTTGCGCTTGAAAAAGAGAACCATAAGCCCAATAATCACAACAAGAACCAACCAAAACATTAAATAACCATATTCCCAATCAATTTCTGGCATATACTTGAAATTCATCCCCCAAAGCCCCACCAAGAATGTGGGAGGCATGAGAACCACCGTAAAAATGGTCAAAACCTTTATTATTTCATTGGTCTTTGTGGAAATGTTGGAGAAATGAACCTCCAGCGCCGATATAAGCGTATCTCTATGAGATTCAGAAAGTTCTATGATTCTTGTCAAATGATCATAAATATCATTAAAATATAAAGCCGCCTTCTCTGATATCAGCGATATCTGCCCCCTACTGATATGACCAATCATCTCTTTCTGTGGAAGCGCTATTCGCTTGAGCTGGTAAATATCGCGCTTTAAAGTAAATATGGTTTTTACCGTTGCGCCACTGGGCTCCTCGAGAACATCCTTTTCTATTTGATCCACTTCCCTCTCAAAATACTCCAATATATTATTGTAGTTATCGACCATGACATCTATCAGAGTATAAAACATAAATTCCGCTCCGCGCGAAAGAAGCCGCTCATCCTTTACCGCCCTGTTATATAGGTAATTGAAGATCCTATGCCCTTGGTAATGGACAGTCACAACCGTATTTCTGGTAAGAAAAATATTGACTTCCTGAAGCCCCATCCCCTCTTCCCTATTGATATAGTCAGCAATATGAAATTCGACATATATATAGTTTTTATAGTCATCAATCTTTGAACGGGTAAGCTCGGAAATTACATCCTCTTCGGAAATTACATCCTCAATGGCTAATGGATGGAAATGGAAATCATGTGTCAGAATAAATGATTCTTGATCATCCGGATCAAGCATATCAATCCACAAAACAACCTCAGGATCGGCAAAAAGAGCATCAAAATCGGCAATGCCATCAATTTTCTGAACCGTCTGCCCAGGCTTCCAATAAAATGATCGAATCATATTTTGTCCTTCTCAGTCGCCATTTCCGGAACTTCAACCTGTCCCAGCAATTCCTCTTTTTCGCCCTCCGCCTCAATTTCCTTTATACTAAGGCGTTCGGAATGGAAGAAAAACATCCCCATTGTAAATATCGGTAATAGGTCGAGAATATGGAGAGCTAAGGCAAATAACACCGCATCTGATTTGACTATCCCGAAGGCGAGCAAAGCGGCAACAACTACCAGCTCAAAAGTCCCGGCATTCCCCGGCGTAATCGGTATCAACAGGGCCAGAGTATTTATGACCATGACCAGTATCGCCGAAACCAGTGGCAAATCAAACCCAAATGATTTAAATAGATAATAAATAACAAGGACATGCGCCGCCCAAGCCAGTAACGAAAACAACAGCGTCCGGAAAAAATAATGACTGGAGCGAAGCAAATCTATACCGCGTGTGAATGAATACGAAAATTTTTTCAGAGTAATATACAACCCGGGCCAGCGCCCTCTCATTAACCGTCTCCCGACGCTTCCAATTTCGTCCTTGAAATGCAGAATTAGATAAAGCAATACGAAAAGAGATATGGTCGCAAAAGCAATAACATAACTGACTGAACTATACTCCGGCGGAAGAACAAATGACACCGTGGACAGAATCAAAATAAAGATCAATAGACTTATGGAATCAAACAGGACTTCAATTACAATGGTGGAAAAAATATATGATTTCGACAAATTTTCTTTTTTTGAAAAAAGAAGCAATCGTCCCACCTGACCGGTTAAAGCGGGTAGCACAATGTTTAGAACTTGTCCCGCCGAATAAAGTGATAATACTCGCGGAAACTTTATATTTTTTGTCTTCTCTACAATAGTCTTCCATCTAAAGGCCTTGAGGAATATCATCAGGTATTCCATAAAAATGGCGGGGATAAAATAGTAAAAATTTACCTTCCGAATCAATTTCTGGGCATCAGTCAAAGAAATATCCTTAACGCAATAGCCCAAAAGAATTATGGCTATAACCGTTCCCCAGAAATGCTTCTTTTTAAAAACTGATGCCATTTTTCCTCAAAAATTAAACCCGCCAGAGCGGGTAAATAATTTCCGAAAAAATAGAGATTTGAGTCATTCCTGTCAATCGAAAAGAATGATGAGAAAATCCTTTAAATAACCTCGACTAACTCCTTTTTAATCCACCCTTTACGTTTATTTTCAAAAATGGCCAAATAATATTTATCCGAAGTTTTTTCAATCTCAAAGGTCAGCCCATAGGCCGCCACAAATTCCAAGTCATTATCCTCACCCGGGCCGCTATAAATATTGGCCTCATTGGCAACTATAACTCCCCATTTAGTCAAATAATCGGTTCTATATTTAAAAGTCGTCATACCGGAGAAAACCAATAAAAGAACCAATAAGCTGAAAGAGACTATTTTTGCCATCAACCCTCGAAACCAAAAGTGCACCATGGCGCTCAAAAAAAGAAAAAGTAAAATAAATAATATCGATGATATCCATCCCAGACCATTCAATGTAAATGGGGCCGTAATCCGATCAAAAAAAGTATTTACCGGATTGATTTTTACGCCTTCCAGATTGGTCGGCATAAATTGGCGAATAAAATCCAAATTATTTCTTATATCTTCATCATTTGGGGCGAGTTTTTGGGCGCGCAAGTAATATAGGACGGCATACCCCGGTTTATTCTCCTTAAAGTAGCAATTTCCGATATTGAAATGCAGTGGAGCAGAAATATAATTGTATTGTTCCAGTCTCTGATATAATTCCCGTGCGCCGGTAAAATCCCTGCCATTATAAAGATTATTGGCGGCAGAAAATAATGAATCCGCATTCAAAGCTAAAGCGATCGGCGCCAGGAAATAAATAAACAAAATTATGATAACATATTCCCTACGCAATTCTAGCCTCCTCCAATTTTACAAGGAGTTCCTCTGCATCGGATAGCGATTGACTAATCTGTTCTTGAGGCACAGTCACCGAGGAATATTGCGCTATATCGGCTCGGCGGAGTAAATCCCTGGCTCTTTCAATCAAGGCCTCATCAAGCTTGGCTTCCCGTAATATTTCAAGCAGACCATCGCCGGTAAGACCATGCGGAGAAATATTAAGCTTATCCGCCACATAGGAAAAAATTCCCTTTCGTATTTCGGCGAATAATTTCGACGCCTGCTCAGGAGTGGCCATTTTTCGCGCCGCTGATAGATGTTTCCTCGCCAACTTTTTGGCCGCACGGGATCGCGCATATCCAATATCGCTGGTCAACTTTACCCTGCGCTTGTGATTAATCAAAACCACTCCAAAAATTAGAACCGGAATGGCATTTATTAACAAATAAATTGGCGTAAATAATATCAGCTGTTTTTTTTGATCAAGCTTTCCTGGTTCCATCTTGATATAAAAAATATCTTTGGCATTTGATTCAACCACCCTGCCCCCAATAGCCTGCATTGGCGCCGCAGCATAATCGCCGCCGGAAGATGGAATCACCTGAAGTTCAATTGGCGAGGTTGCTATTGATTTATATTTCTTGCTTGTGGGATTGAAGAAATCGAGTTTAACCGCCGGAATGAGTAGTTTTCCGGCCCTCTTTGGAATATAAACCTCTTCAAAAATTTTTGTTCCCCCAACTATGCCATTCAGTTTTGATATCTTTTCATCTGAAGATGCACGGTACACCCTGAAATCCATCAATTCCTCAATCTTTGGTTCCGCCACCGTTTTAATATTGCCGGCGCCATTAATTTTATAAGTGACCGTCACCGGCTGGTTCATTTCAACCGTCGTCTTATCCGGAACTGCTTGAATTGAATAATCTCCTACAGTGCCTGAATAATCGGACGGTTTATTATCCTGCGGCAAAGGAAGAATTTTAACCGTAAGCGGTTTCGAGCGAACTGTTTTTGATTCTCCCTGCGTAAAATAATCATCGAAGAGAGAAAATGGATCGTTGCGCCGGGCGGCTTTTTTCACCGGAATTGTCGCAGTAACCATGGCCGGGCCGATGGTCAGTTCTCCAGAACGTGTGGGGAAAAGCGCTGACGCTATCTCGACAACCCGATACCTCTGCCCGTTTGCGGTCTGATAATAGGTCTTTTGCGGCTCCAGCATATCTGTCCAAAAGTCCGTTGTTTGCGGAGCGGTATATTCCGGTTGGGAATACAACTGCACGGCGTGATAGAATTTGATTCTCAATGTAATTTGCTCATTGACATAGGCGTATTTTTTATCCACATTCGCCATCAAAAAAATATCTTTATTTTCACCGGTGAGTGTTACAGATTCTTCTTTAATAGAACCGCGTTTTCCGCTTGATGCATCCACCACGGTCAGCGTCAACTGATTGGATGAAATTCTCTGCCCGCTCGATGTTGTTCCCGAAGCCGCCTTGATTGAATATACACCGGCCTTTTTCGGTTGGAGAAGATATTGATAAGAATATGAGGATTCCATTTTCCCATTAACAATCGAAATATTAGTAGAACTGCCTTGTGAATAGACATTGAACATTGACAAGTCCGGCAACTCCGGTTTGGAAACATCCTTTGTTGCGCCGGAAATGGAAATCGTTAAAGTGGCATTCTCGGAAATATCTATGGTTGCCCGATCCAATGACATCTGCAGAGAAACATTATCCTGCGCCGCAATGCCAATCGCCAAAATTATAACAATTAGGATTCCTCTTAATATATAATTCATCACCAATCATTCCCCTGATTTGCCGCCGGCCCCTGCATTTGCCGAATATCCTTCTGGATTTCCTTCTCATCATCTTTCAATGCATTCAAGATTCTTTCGGCATCCTCCTTGGTCATCTCACCTTCCTGATATTGCTGTTGCTCTTGCTTTTGCTGTTCCTGATTTTGTTGTTGCTGATCCTGCTCCTGCTCTTGTTTCTGCTCATCCTGATTCTTTTGTTGTTGCTGTTGTTCTTGCTTTTGCTGTTGTTGCTGTTTATCTTGTTCTTGCGGTTTAAGTTGTTCCTTTAGCATTTTTCGCGCCAGTTCCAAATTATATTTGGTGTCGAGATCATCGGGGACAAGCTCAAGCGATTTTTGGTATGATTGTATCGCCTTTTGATAATCGCCCATCTTATAAAAAACATTACCCAAATTATATTGGGCCATGGCTTCATTCTCAATTTTCTCCGTCACAAATGATTTCTGAAATTTTTCAGCCGCTTCTTCATACTTCCCTTCTTTATATAGGGCGCTACCAATGTTGTACTGAAGTTCGGGCATTTCGGGGCGCTCAACCTCGGCCTGATGATAATATTCAAGAGCTTTGGAGTAATCACCATCTTTAAATGATTTATTCCCCTTATTGGCCATGCCGGTAAAATTATCCGCATGAACTGAAACCCCTAAAAGCATCATTAAGGATGCACACGAGATAGCGAACTTGTTCATATACTTTTCTGCGCTTTCACCTTCCTTTTTTCCGATACAAAAAACTCAAGAATAATCAATACTATTGCCGCAATCAATGGATATTGATAGCGGTCTTCATACTGCATAAGAAGCTTTCCTTCAAGCTCCTTCTTCTCCATTTTGCTGATATCATCATAAACCTTATCCAGCTCCATTTCGCCGGCAGAGGCATGATAATATTTCCCCCCGGTAGTTAATGCAATTTTCTGAAGGGTCATCTCGTCAGCCTTGGTGATAATCACTTCGCCGGATTTATCCTTTTTATATCCGACCCTTTCTCCCGCACGATTTATAATAGGAATTGGTTCACCCGCTGAAGAACCGATACCGATTGTATAAATTTTTACCCCTTCTTCACGGGCTTCATCAGCCGCCCCCAGTGGGTCGGAGCTATGATCCTCTCCATCTGTGAGCAAAATCAGCACCTTGTGCTTTTTCTCCTGTTTATCAAACGCCGAATTTGCCTTGCGGATGGCATCTCCAATGGCCGTTCCCTGTTGCGGAATCAAACCGACATCTATAACATCAAGGAAAATCTGCGCCGCCGAATAATCAAGCGTAAGCGGACACTGAATAAAGGCCTCACCGGCAAAGGCCACAAGACCGATACGATCCCCCTTCAAACGCTCTATTATACCCCTTACTTCCTGACGTGCTTTGGCTATTCTGTCCGGCTTCATATCTTCAGCCAACATCGAGTTGGAAACATCTATGGCCACAATAATATCCACTCCCTCGCGCTTCATCATCTCCATGTGGGTTCCGCATTGAAGCTGAGAGAGAGTCATAATCAGAAAAAACACTGCCGCCAAAATCAACGCCGCTTTGCCCCCCTGCCGGGCGAATGATATTTGAGGCGCATTCTTCATTAGAAGAAGAATATCGCCAAATCGTTCCAGTAGTTTCTTTTTTCGTTTTATAGCCCAGATATAAAATACTGCCAGTAACAATAGTAAAAATAGCAGTAAAAGATTCTCAGGCGATGCAAATCTCATAATTTATCCCAAACCTACGGTATTTTCCTGAATACTGTCTGTCCAAGAACTATTTCCAGAATCAAAAGGAAAAACCCAAAATTGGCAAATGCGGGAAAAAGCTCCCGATATTGCACATATTCATTCACTTTGACTTTAGTCTTCTCGAGCGAGTCAATCTCATCATATATTTGCTCCAATTCCTTTTCGGAGCGGGCGCGGAAATATCTGCCGCCGGTCTTCCCCGCTATCTCTCTTAACATATCCTCATCAATTTCATTGGGAAGATAAACATAACGCTTGCCAAAGATTGGATCATCAACCGGATACATGGCATTCCCGGGCTTGCCAACCCCGATGGTGTATATCTTGATGCCCATGGTTTTGGCTATTCCTGCCGCGGTCAAAGGATCAATGGCGCCGGCATTGTTAACGCCATCAGTAAGAAGAACAATTACTTTTGATTTGGAGGTGGACTCTCTTAGCCGATTAACACCATTGGCAAGCGCCATCCCTATGGCAGTCCCATCCTTGATAAGACCAAACTTCACCTGATCAAGAAAACTCAGTAAAACACCATAATCAAGCGTTAAAGGACATTGAGTAAATGATGATTGCGAGAAGACAACCAGACCAATTCGGTCGCTCACTCTCTTGGATACAAACCGCTTGATTTCTTCCTTTGCTACATAAAGACGATTTTCAGGCTTGAAATCTTCAGCTCTCATCGATCCGGAGATATCAAGCGCCAACATGATGTCAATCCCTTCCGAAGTGACTTCTCTGTTCTCAGTTCCCGCCTGCGGTCGGGCAAAGGCGACTATAAGCAAAGCAATTGATAAAATCCTCAAAATTGATAATAGAAAGCGAAACCGTTGCTTCCCCGTCTTGGCGGAACGTTTTATAATCTTAAGATCGCTGTATCTTATTGATGCCGACTGAAACTGCCTTCTTCTTAAATAAGAAAATAGCATTAATCCAATCAAAACTGCGCCCGCAATGAAAATAATGGCGGCTGAAATGCCAAAATCCTTCTCAAATAAAGTAATATGGAACCCGGCAAACCTAAACATTTTGCCTCCCATTATTACTTCGCGAAAACTCTGCCATCGGCTTGGCAATTTTGGTCATCTCTGTCTGCCTAATCGTTTCAACAATGGTAACAGCCTCTTCAAAATCGGAATTAATTTTCATTGCCTCCGGTGTCAATTTTGCAAATTTAACCAAATCGGAATAATTTAAGAATAATTTAAGACGACCATAAAGCTCTTCTGAAATATCTTTTTCAATAATACATCCCAAAAATTCCTCAGTCGTCATATCCAGCGCGGGAATTACATAAATTCGCCCAAGGTATGCCCTGATAATCTCCGTCAATTCAATATAGAATTGCTTGGTTTGGCCATCAGTCGGATAGTTCTTCTCTTTCAGAATGGCAAGAGCCTCAAATGCAATTTCCCATGGCTTGCGAAGATCAACAGGCTCTGAAATCTGCATTTTTGATTTCCCATATTTCCAATATAAATAAGAAGCAATTCCAATCGCCACCAAGAGGCCCGCTCCCAAATAATAATAAAGTTCCCTGCCGGCTTTAAAATCGATAGGCCCCTTAATGTCGCGAATATCAGCCGTATCCGCCGATTCTGCCAATAATGATTTCACCTTGATCGGCGTCGGCTCGGAAACAAGATATTTGACCGTACTATCCCGCAACATAAATTTTATCGGAATGGGCGGTATGATATAATCGCCGGTGGTAAAAGTGGTTAATGTAAACCTACTTTCGATTTTTATCCGTCCATCTTCAAGCTTGGCGGTCTCATCTGTCTGATAATCTTTAACATCAAAAGCCCCCAGATTGGCTCCAATGGGCGGCGGTGTCAGAATAATATTAGAGTCATGGATAATTGTTAATCGATACTTAATTAAATCGCCAATATAAATTTCCGCCCGATCGACCGCAGTTTCAATTGTTATTCCCGGCGCCGAGGTTACTGTATCCATCACAGGCATGTCTCCGGCGACAGCCAATCCCGCAAAACAGAACAGAAATATAAAAATGTAAATTTCTTTCTTCATTTTCTTTTGTAAATGCTGACTACATCTGACTGAAAAACATGCTCATATCCATTGGACAATTCATTAGCATAATATATGGGCGGCTTGTTCACAATTACCACCTGTTCCGGAATTTGTTTTGCTATCTGTTCTTTTAGATAAACAGAATCACATAGCCTATATTTCATATATTCCTCATGACTAATTGGCAAGGGCCAGTGGAATCCTATTATTTCTGTGTAAGGCAAAGGTGTTTGGCCGGTGAAAAACAAGTATCCCGCATTTTCAGAGAGAATTACATCAGAGCTTCTACCAAGCTGGAGCATTTTGGAGGTTACCTTCTTAACTTCGGATAGAAGAAATCTTCTATCCGGCCTACGTATCCCATAAATATTTATGGCAATATATGGCGCTAGAGAGATAACATATAATAGTGCCAACATTAAAATAATCTGACGCTCTAGCGCAGGTTTGACTAATTCTCCTAATCTCTTCAATATGCTTTCAAGGGAAAAACCGATAAGAATAATTCCAAAAGCCATAAATTGTTCAAAGTAATGCCTGAGGATTGGATGAGGGATAAAATATACTCCGGCTATTAGAAGGAAATTCATCAGTGCCATTCCCTCGGGGCTTTTGAATAGATATTCAAACCTGCTGATTCTTTTCACTTTTAGAATTAGCCATATAGAGATAGCCATAAGGATCAATAAAATTAAGATGTGTGGATCCAAAATAGTTTTTAAAATTGTCGAAAATCTATTTGTGGCGATATTGGCAATACTCTTATCGATTTCTCTATGTATTTGGAAGATAAAGGTGTCGAAAAAGAATACTTGGGAATTCCGCAATAGCTCTAAAACGGAAGGAATTGAAAATGGAACCATTGAAAATAAGGTGATAATCAATGACCTCATAATTTTGGTCTCTGATAATCTCATTATCGACCATAAATATAAAGGCAGAAGAACAATAAAAACTGCTCTATGATTGATGAGAGCTGATAGAAATAGACCAAGCAGGATTAGATAAATTGGATGATTCTTTTCACGGAATAAAAGCCAGAAATAAAATACAGCTAAAGATAATAAATGTGCGAAAACCAATGGCTCAAAGACAGTATGCATGGAGATAATCATTCCCGAAAATGAATACAGGAATAGGGAAACCACGGCTGATTTAAGACTTTTGCTCAATTTCAATACGATTGCAAATAGAATTACTGCCGATAGAAAACCCGCCAAAACAACGAACCCCCTTAAAATCCAAAACGATGTCCAGCCGCTTAAAGCAAAGGATGAAAATATGGTTGGCATAAGCATCAGTTGTGTATAGAAGAAATCAATATATAGTTCCTTGCCAAATCCAACCATTCTTGTGGCATTCAGATAAAATCCTTCATCTCCACCCAGCATTCTGTAGGCCGCAAAAATCGCCAAAATAACAAGATGACCTAAAAGCAATAGTGGTACGAGGTACTTATAAATTTGTTCCCTTGTCATCTTATATTCTCTTCAAAAACCTGCATATTCTCCATAGCCGCCAGTCTCGAAATATATTCCCCAAATGCCTTTTGTGCCTTCTCCTGCTGGTAATCCATCATTACCGTGGTTTTAATCTCGTTGTATGATTTATCGCCATACTTTTCCCTCTTATTGGCAAAATAATAATTCCGAACATCAGCGGTATCAATATTGATTTGAGGCATCATTCGTCTGGTCAAAAACATCTGCGCCAACAGCTCCTTTTCAATCTGCTTTTGCTTGACTGCAAATTCCGCCTCGCGATCGAAACCCTCACGCATAGCCGCCTTTGACATTAATTCCAGCGACACCAACTGATTGAGCATTTCAATCTTACCTTTTTTATCCATATAATTTTTCTGAATTTCGGGAGGCAGACTCTGTATCGCCCTATTTAAATCCGACTGATAAATGGCATCAGAACCAATTTTTGCCAAAATGGTATCGCCTTTAATGGTAAATTTATCTTTGGCAATATTCACCGTTCTATCCAGCTCACGCTTGGCATCAATCATCCGTCCCATTTTTTCAAGCGAGGCGATCAAATTCCTCCCTGCTTCATCATAATAACTGCCCTTGGGATTTATACTGCGCGCTCTGATAAAATACGCCGCCGCATTTTCATAATCGCCAACATTCTCAAAATAAATTTCCCCAATCAAATAGTTGATATTACCGCATGTGACCGGGTCAATACCTTGATGGGCCAATATTTTCTTATACTCATCTATCGAAGCCTTAAATAGATTATTATCCGCTAATTCGCCGGCAAGATTTATTTCCTGCGCAAAATCATTGCCTGATATGCCCGCCACCCGAGTTGATAGATATATTAACAATACCAATGTTATAACTGACAGCGCCAAACTAATCAGCGAAATCGTTGAATACCCTTTATTTGTCTGCTCCCCTGCCATACTAATGTCTCTTCTCCCTCATCTTGAAAAAATTTATCAACGGCACGATATATGATTGATTGGTGATAATCTGAATAAAATCAAGATTGATTAACCTGAATGATCGCTTTAATCCAAAATTATCCGCTTCAGCTTTCTGAGCAAAATCCAGACGGAATTCCATCGAACCGGTATCGACTAACATTACTTCGCCCGTTTCAGCATCCTCCAACTCAATCAAACCGACATCCTCGAAACTTAACTCCCGTGGGTCCGATATTTTCATGGCTATTATGTCGTGCTTCCTATTGGCAATTTGAAGTGGCTTTAGATAATCTTCCGATAGAAAATCGGATATGAGAAAAACAACCGACTTCTTTTTTATCACATGATTAAAATATTCCAATGCCGAAGCAATATCGGTTCCGGTCCCAACCGGTTTGAAATATAAAATCTCACGTATAAGCCTAAGTACATGAGCCTTCCCCTTTTTTGGTGGTACAAATTTCTCAATCCTATCCGTAAAAATAATCAAACCGACTTTATCATTATTCTTGATGGCGGAAAAGGCAAGCACGGCGCACAATTCGGCGGCAGTTTCTTCCTTGAACCGCTCTTTAGTACCAAAGAATCCCGATGATGACATATCCACAAGAAGAATTACCGAAAGTTCGCGCTCTTCCCTAAATTTTTTCACATGAGGATACCCCGTGCGTGCCGTCACATTCCAATCAATCAAACGTATATCATCACCGGGCAGGTACTGCCTGACCTCTTCAAATTCGATTCCGCGCCCTTTGAAGGTTGAATGATACTCGCCCGAAAAGAGGTCGTTGACTAACCTTTTGGTGCGAATCTCAATTCGTCTGATCTTCTTAAATATTTCCTTTTGTTCCATAATCTGGTATTAAAATCACGGCACTTCAATTGTATCAAATAATTTTTTCACAATATCATCCGAGGTTTTCTCCTCGGCTTCCGCTTCATAGGTAACTATAACCCTATGCCTTAACACATCAGAACCTATGGCCTTGACATCCTCGGGAGTGATATATCCCCGCCCCTTAAGAAAGGCATGCGCCTTCGCCGCAATATTCAAATAAATTGTGGCGCGAGGTGACGCCCCATAGGCGATCAGATTTTTTAATTCCGATAAACCATATTTTTCCGGCTCGCGGGTGGCAAATACGATATTAATGATATATTCCTTGACCTTATCATCAACATAGATTTCACCTATTACCCTGCGCGCTTTTAAAATATCCTCAGGGGAAATAACTTTTTGAACCTTCAGAGTTTGTCCAACCGTCATCTTATCCATGATCTGACGCTCTTCCGCCGGTGACGGATATGTAATCCTGAGCTTCAACATAAACCTATCAACCTGAGCTTCCGGCAAGGGATAAGTACCCTCCTGTTCAATCGGATTCTGAGTAGCCAAAACCAGAAATGGCTCATCAAGCTTATAGGTACTATCGCTGATTGTCACCTGACGTTCCTGCATGGCTTCCAATAGCGCCGATTGCACCTTTGCGGGTGCGCGATTGATTTCATCCGCAAGGACGATATTTGCAAAAATCGGCCCCTTTTTTACAGAGAAATCCCCTTTTTGAGGATTATAAATCATAGTACCAATTATATCAGCAGGCAGTAGATCCGGCGTAAATTGAATTCGCCGGAATTTGGTATCAATGGCATCAGAGAGCGTCTTCACCGCCAAAGTCTTGGCCAGACCGGGAACACCCTCGAGCAAAACATGCCCATCTCCCAACAATCCAATCAATAAGCGCTCTATCATATACTTCTGTCCGACAATGACCGAGCTAATCTGTGAAGTTAACTTTTCAACAAAAACAGATTCCTTTTCAACAACGGCCTGAATTTGTTCAATATCTTTATTCATATTGCCTCCGACAAATGGCTATTATTTTCTATTGAAGAAATTTTCTATTTCAGAAATTAATCTGACAACATCCCCCGGTTCTCCAGATATGGGTGCATATTTCTCTTTACCCGTCAAAGTCAACCAATCTGCAAGCCTCTCTTTAGATTCATGAGATATCTCCAAATTTTCCAGCTCAGCAAGCAAATCGGAGGTCGCCCTCCCTTGGCATGGCAAATTATATTTTGCCTCAATAAATAAAATAAACAATCTGTATAGACGCGTGAAAAACTGCTTGCGATCTGATTGAGATTCCTTCTTCAAGACCGCCAGATTTTCAAGAAATATCTCCTCGGGTGCTTTCGCCGGTTCAATTGCGGCCTTCTCTTTTCTTTTGGTAAAAATTAGATATATTGCGCTCGTTGATAAAACCGCAACAAAACCGACTATCGCTAAAAATAATGGCAACCGCGATGATTCTTTCTTTGGAATAGGTTCCGCAACCATTATTTGAAATCGCTGACTCGACAATTCACCCGGAATAGAATCCGGCATTAGCACATATCTTAATATAATTGGTTCTATTGTACCAATGCCTCCTTGAGTCGGCTTAAACGCATAATTAAAAGTTCTGATAGTCATATCGACTGCCGCCTCTTGGTGGGTCGAAATTGATGAAGCGGTTCCCATCACCTGAAGATTTTTCGTCGTTGGAATTGGCAATATTTCAAAAGCATACCTGTCAATTCCCCCCTGCCATTTTACCTCAAGACTCAGCTCAACCGACGACTCAAAAGAAATATTGGTTTTATCAAGATGGGCCGATAAAGATATATCTGCGGCGGCTGATTGCAAGTTCACAAGCAGAAATAATATTAGAATCGCCGCAATCAAATTGCTAATTTTCAAGGTGTCTCCCATAATGTGCAAGGCAAAAAATAGCAAAACTTTTTAATTTGTCAATTCCATAGCACTCATAAAGTTAACTTTGAATTATACTTTTTTTTGTTCACAAGGTTGCAAAAAAACTTATCATTTTCCGGCAATAAATGCCATTAGCCCAAACATCATTAAATACTTTAAGATTGTCGCCGTATGTCTATATTTATCAACGGAATGCGATTGGACAAGATATCCCAGCAACACGATTATCGGAATATCCACCAATCCAATTACCATTACCCCATATCCAAATCCAAACCATCCTGTGATTATTGGGATTAATGTCAGAACTATAAGCATGATATATATGGTAGATATTATCAGGAGATTAGCCTTTTGAGAGATTAAAACTGGCAATGTTTTATATCCCTCAATTCTGTCACCATCAATATCCGCATTATCTTTTATCAATTCCCGCCCAAAGTGAAAAAGCAAAGCAAATATAAATGCAAGCATTGGCCCGGGTATTATAAACCATCTGTCGGGACAAACCGCATACCCACCCAGCAGAAAAGCGCCCGCCCCCATAATAGCGACAATCAAATTTCCTATTAAAGCCAATTTCTTTAATGTCAGGTTATAGAGAAAAATGGCCAAAATATATCCGACAATTATTAATACATTCAATTGCCCCAATAATAATGCCAGAACAATGGCCATCAGATTAAACAAAGCATATATTATTTTTGCAAATGATAGCGATATCTTACCCGATGGAATTGGTCTTATTGGATGATTAATTCTATCGACTGCAATATCAGTCAGATCATTCAGAACGTTCCCGGCCCCGCAGAGCAGAGCTATTGCCAACATGACAAAATAGAGATTGGGAGTCGTATAGAAATCGCCGCATAGATAAGCGCCAACCCATACTCCCATAGCGGCAATAATGCAATTATGAATTCGAATCAGCCTAAGGGCGGCAATAACTTTTCCCACGCAATCAGAATAAACGATTAAACCTCAGATGTCAATCCGCCGATTAAATAGCCCCATGCGATCGGAAGATAGTATCATGGCGCTTTCCCCATGATACTGAAGTCTGATCTCTAAAACTGCCTTATAATATTAAAAGTAATATTGGGATTACTCCCAAAAGGATTAGCCTTGAATTTGAATTTCAATCCCCGTTCAGCCGAAGAAAACTCCTCGTCGTCTTCCACTTTCTTGGTCATTTTCTGCACTATCCTAAAACTATCTATTCCGGAGACAATTCTATTGAATACGGCAACTCCTATCATAAAAGTCGCCTTCCTAAAGGCCGATTTGCTGGCATTTCTCAGGTTGCGATAAGCCGTCCTTGAATCCGTATCTTCCCATTGCCAGTAATATGATTGAGTAATTGGATAAATCGGTGCGGTGGGATTAATGATTCTCCCGTCCTCATTATATTCTTCTCTATTAATATAAAATGTCAAGTTTTTAAAGAAATCATCGTCCTTGCCTGATGGGTCAATTCCCGCATGTTGTTCCGCATAACGGATATAATCATCTTTCTTCCAATTGCCATAAGTATGAAATGCCAATGCGCTCGCCCAGATTGCCGCCTCCATCCCCAGAAAAACCTCGGCTCTCCCCTTGGCTCCCGCATAGTACTGCCCCGCTCCGGGTAATAATAATGATAGCGCTACTGCTTTCAATTTGGACAACGACTTCTGTTCTGCTTTGACTTCCCTTTCAGCTTTATCAGATTCAATATCATTGAAATCATCAGCTTGCGCCATTTCTTCGATATTAACAGGAACCATCAACCTTGATTGCCTTAACTCAAATCCGGCAAACAAAAGTGATGGCGCCAAAAGGATAGCCAATATAGTAATTATAACTCTCATTCTATTAAAACCGGAACGAGAATTTTAATATCGGAATTTCTTCGGTGGCCGAATACTTTTTCAATTCGGCCTTGACCGTCATCCAACTGTCACCGGCCTGACTTTTATTATGCCTGCGTGCGGCCAAAGCGGCATCAAAGGCCGAAAGAAGATGATTGGCCAAGGATACTATCATAAACATATTGGCTTTGTTAAGAAAATCATTAGCTTCCCCGCGCAGATTATTATACTGCTCGCGATGCGGAGAGGGCACATTATCGTATGTAACGGTGTCTGCCCAATAATCATCCCAGCCCGCGCGAAATTGCTCATACTTGCCAATCATTTCATAATATTGCTGGGTTTTGGAATCAGGAAGATGGTGCCCCATACCAGTATCGACGGCAATACTAAGCGTATCCAGCAACCAACCCCTATAGGATTCGTCCGGTTTTCCTGCGGAATCACCCTCTATCCAATATTTATCTGCCCATTTCTCAAACTCATCAGTTTTATCCAATCCCTTGCCGTGATTTTGAAAATAGAACACCCATGAGGCCGCTTCAACGCCAAGAAAGAAAATCGGCTTGATTATGGTGGAACCAGCATATTTCTGCCCCCATCCGGGGATAATCAATGAATATAAAAACGCCCGTTTGGGTGATTTATAATCATATTCGTATATGCTCTTGTCTTTTGAATCGGTATTAAATTCATCATCCTGTTGTGAGCTATTTAAAAATGCGGCAACATGCTCATCCATACTCATTTTGGCCAATTGAATCTCAAGCTCAAGACGCGAGGGATTTAGGCTTATGGCCGAAGCGGAGAGAAAGCAAAAAGCAACCAGGAGTGATGTCAATAAAATCAACTTCTTCATTTATCTTTCCTTTCTTATTTGACAATAGCAATATCGGTAAAGGCGGTTTTAGTCTCGCCGCCAAAATTCGCCTTTAATATACATCTATAAACGCCGGTCGGCAATGATTCGCCATTCCACTCATTTTCATTGGTTCCGGATTGCCCCGATTTCTCAAATTTGTCCACCTCACTCCCCGATAAATCATAAAAAGTATAAGTTAGACTGGCATTGCCTCCCAGATAACATCGAATTGTGGTCTGACCATCAAGCGTGGGATTGGGATAGCAATAAAACTCCTCCGGTGGAAGCTTCTCGGCATATCCTTGAATAGAACCGAATTTTTCTGGCGGAATATAAAAAGTCCCCTGCGGATTACTTCCCCCCATTGGCCAATCAGCATATAGTGAGTCATATCCAACATCATAAGAATAAAACCAGCCATCAACCCCAAGAAACCCAAGTCCACCCCCATTATTTTTCTTATAAACTAACGGCGAACCTACACCTACTCCCCCTGCGTCCAGCGGGAACCCGTAAAGCAAATCAGGGCCAAAGGCATAGCAATTCCCATTGGACATGAATACAATTATATCCTGATGCTTATCGCCATTAATATCCGCGACCACCGGAGCCGCAACCGCACGGTCATAAGGAAATTCTCTATCAATTATCAACGGAAAGTCATTTAAGAAGATAAGATTCTTATCAAGAACATATAATTTATTTATGGATGGCACAATAATATCGCCATAGCCATCTTCATCAATATCCGAAATAATTATATTGGCCGGTATTGAATCATGCAAATCCTTGTAGCCATAAGCCTCAAATATTTTCCCGCCCGATTCCAGATAATTGATCTTTATCACCTTTATTTCGCCTGCGGGCGTGGCGACAACAATCTCCGGCATATTATCGCGGTCAATATCGCCTGCCGCCGGACCGTAAACATAAAGCCCCTCCAGATCAAACGAGACTGTATCATACAAGGATGATATTAGATATAATCTCGTGTTTATCGTATCGCCCACAAGAACAACAATGCCGGTCGGCAACTTTATCATTCCCAATAACTCTTCAGCATTAATGGTCGGCGCCGCTTGGGCGCTTGCCCCGATCGAATCAACATTATAAAGCCGGATCGAGTTGCTTTCACTATCAACTATGGCAACCAATAGGCTATCATCAAAAATCAAAGAAAGAATATTGCCCTGTAGCGGCTCCAAATAACCAAAGAATAATCTATCAGCCTCTCCCACTTTCTGCGTGTCGCGATTACCAAAAATATAAAACCAATTTCCCACCCCCACTGCTACCCGCATTGAATCCTGCCCCATTCCAAAATTCCCCACCACAGGACCGGCCGTAATAGTATCATGC
This sequence comes from Candidatus Zixiibacteriota bacterium, assembly GCA_020058225.1. Classification (GTDB taxonomy): domain Bacteria; phylum Zixibacteria; class MSB-5A5; order GN15; family PGXB01; genus JAGVEJ01. The sequence goes on from JAGVEJ010000088.1 coordinate 36,754, forward strand.
GTGCGGGCAAATAAAGGAACAATATGACCCGATTTTCCGCTCAAAGAGTAGGCCGTATCATAAAATACCGGCAAATTAGGCGTGAAATCAGAACCATCTTCTTTCATAGCAATAATATTTCTACCCGATACGGCAATAATTTCATTGGAACCATCGTTATCCAAATCAACCGCAATTGGGGAAAGACCATAAACCGGATATCCTGCCCGTTTTGGAAATCCCACAGAAGCCAAATCATGCTCCAGATCAAATGTCATGGTTGTATCCGACGCCGAAATACCCGTGATACGAATATGCGAATTGGCGCCATTATTTCCGATAGACGGCGGATTTGTATTGGGAGTAAATGAAGTATTATTCCCTAAATAATACATATCCTGCTGGTCGCCAAAGCCGGACATATAATCTCCCCCAAAATTAACCACACCATCCGCCTCCATAATTTCAAGAAATCGCCAATCCGGATTTATCTGAAGCATATTTTGCTCAAAATTGGAATATCCATCGCCATTCCAATCCAAGGCGGCCACACGTTCATCAATATGCCATATTATAATTCCAGAACCCGGAATCAAAATATCATACTCGCGACTGAATTCTTTTGTGTGAAAATTTACCGGCCCCAAAATCACTGAAGTTGCTGAATCAGCCAGCAAAGCCGTTTCGGCCCCATCAATTTCCATCTGTCGATTTTCCAAAAGATAATATTCAAATTCAGATATCGGAATTTTAGCCGCCTTTGTCCCCGTCTTTAGCATTTCCGTCGCCACCAGTTCGATACCTGCGCCCTGTCTATAAATTACAGGTACAATAAACCCAAGAAAACACCGCGACCAAGCATCGGGATAAATCGGCATAGTTCCGAATATTCGACCGACATCAAATCCAAAATCTATTCCGGTGCCAAAACCATTATTGTCCATCAAGGAAAAATCGCCTACCTGCGTGAAAAAATTATTGGTGCTGTACAGGTCAACCAAACCCAATTGATGCCCATATTCATGAGCCATCACTGCATTCAGGGCCGTTCCTCGATTATCCTGACAAGCCGTTTCAGGCATTATCATGACATCTCTGACAGTATCCTGTCCATTATTAATGGGAATAACCGATGTATCCCCGAGAAATATATTTCCCGTAAATAAATCAGAGGTGGTTGGGGGAAAACCAATATCATTCTGCCTATCGGAACCGGCATGAAAAATTATATATGTATCATATTGAGAAAAATCAATCTCCGGCACAGCCGTATCAATCAATCTGATGGCATCACGGGAAAGCTCTTCAAGGCCAAATACTTCTTCCCAACCCTTGGCGCCATAATATCCCATCGTATGCGGAAAAGTATAAACAGAATCATTATCCTCGGGATAGACTTTCCATGTAAGTGCAAGTTTCCCTTCGGATACTATGGAATAATATATATTAAGCGCTTCAAGATGTTTCTCAAAATACTGCCGGTTATGCGGCGAGGGGTCAATCGTATGCCCAAATTCCTGTTTGTATTCGATAGTATCGCGCATATCGAATTTTCCCCGGCCGGTCGTGTTGGCATCATCCGGATTTTCATATCTGAAATCAAAGCGCAGGGCAAGAATACGCAGTGTTTTGACAAATCCGGCATCTGATTGAATCTTAGGCATCCCCCACGGTTTATCTCTTTCAAGATTCAGGATATTTCGCTTTGAAGCTTTTGAATGAAATCCCCCCTGAGAAACTACCGGATTTTTGGCATCAACCTGCTTTTTATCAATCGAAAGCGGCTTCAGTATTTTGCCGTCTTCCGCGATGGCATTCATGCCATTTATCAAGAATACCGCGCAGATAATCAGGAATCCTATTCCAAATATTGTTTTCATTTCTATTCGTCCCATCCCTCTAATTACATATCAATGGAAAGTGAGAATCTCATGGTATTGGCCAATGGCACATTTTCGCTTGATGGTATATAAGCAAAGTCAAACTGGAATGATTTATATGCAAGACCAAAACCCATCGTCGGCGTCATGACTTCACCCTCCTGATCATAAATATAACCTCCCCTGAAGGCTATAAACGACCCATACCAGTATTCGGCGCCGCCATTCAAAATAACTTCCTTCATTTCCTGCTTGACATCATCAATTCCAACCAGAGACTTATTGGCTTCTACTGTAATCAATGCCTTATTATAGGCCGACTCAATCATTTTCCAGGCAACTCCCACGGCAAGGTTTCTGGGAAGCGGATCGGCCTGAGAAACATCGATATATGAAATATCCGGACCAATATTTGTGACAGCCATGCCAAGATTTACCCGGCGATGAATCCGGTAAAGCATACCTATATCAAAGGCTAATCCTGTCGATGTGCCACTCCCCTGTTCGCGCCCGGTGCCTAATGACGACAAGTGCGAATAAATCACTCTTGCCGAAATCCCGCCGCTTAATGATTGTGATAAAGGGGTTCCATACGAAAGCGTCACGGCAATATCAAACGGCAGAAATTCGCCAAGCACATTGGCGGCTTCATCAGTGCGGGTAATGTTGCCATAAGAAAGAAAAGTAATATTACCGCCGACTGTCCCCCAACCCTCGACCGCGCGAACATAGGAGAAGAAATCATAGTACATATCATTGGCAAATTCCGGCAACCAGTTTACATGCATCATAGAGATTTCGCTTTTGGCGGCCGCGCTGATGAAAATCCGGCCCTTGGTCACAAACCATTTATCGCCATCCCGCTCCTGAATGCTAATACTGTTTCTTTTCCCCAAATTTTGTTCATTAACACGGGACCAATTGTCGCCATAAATGATTATCCCGGCCTCTGTAGCAAAAAAAGTCTTGTTTTCTATCGGCTGAATCTTATTGACTTTAGCGCCTGCGGGATTTGCCAAAACCAGCGCCGACTGACCCGCCATAAGCCAGTCTGAATCAAGTCCATTTACCTCCATTATATTTCGGGCCAATCTGCCGGCTCGGGCGGAATCCCCATCTACCTTCTCCAGCGCATAATCAAAGATCGTTATATCATTTTCCGGAATTATGACCTTATACCCATAGCGCATCCACTTGCGACCGTCATATTTCAGCAACCCATATTCTGTTCCTACCCATAGGGCGCCCTTGCTGTCCAAATCCAGATCGGTCAATTCAAAGCCAAAACCGGCCGTATAGGGAACCTTGGTTAGGGGACTATAGACGACCTTCTCTTTTGGTGCAACGGCTGAATCTTGAAGCGGGACTCCCCTGCTTCTGACTTGCGCATCAAAATAAGCCGTATATATTCCCATAGTATCAATATTGTTTAACAATTCCTGCGTCTGCTCCCGAAACATATTCGCCGCGGGATTTAATTCATTGAACTTTTTCAAGAATTTTTCCCTTTCAGACGCGGTATTATAGATTTTCATATCCTCATAAATTGAAGAATCCGTATGCTCAAGGATATTATTAAATTCATAGTAATTCTTCCACGATGTCCCGTCAAAATGATATAAATCATCATTGACAAGAACCCAAATATTATCTTTCTCTTTGATGGCTATGCCTTTTATTTCTCCGGACTGAAGTCCGTCCGACTCACCCCAATGTTTAATAGCGCCGGCATCATAAACAAGCAATCCTGAATCTGTACCAATATAGGCTCTATCATCGAATAGTTTGACAAGCAATATTCTGCTGACAGGCGTCTTATCATCGGGCAATAATCTCTGCCAGTTGCGATTATTATAACGATACAATCCTGAATCGGTCGCCAGCCAAATGAAGTCGTTATCGGCGGTGAGATCATTAAGATTCCCGCTGAAACTGACATTAAAGGGAATGATAATCTCTTCGGGCAGAAATCTTCTTTTGGCTTTTTCCAACGCCACCAGAATTTTGTCCGCTTCGCTTTGATCAAGAGTGGAGTCTTTAAATCCATCATAAAATAATTCATCGGCCTGAGTTATCATATTCCAGTCAATCAAACACTGATTATAGCTGTCATTGAGAATATTGAAACTATTCTCAAATTCCTCCCGGCTGGAATATGATTCGGGCAAAGCGCTCTGCATCTTATTTCTCAGAGAATCAATCCTGTCTCGAGAAAAATAATTATTTATTTTGCCGATTTTTTCCATCAATTCGGGAATTCGCTGTTCGGCAGCCTCACCCGCCAATCCGGTATATTGGCGCAAAATCGACTCAGAAGATTGCTGAGGATCGGTTTCAATTATTTCTCCCTGTCGCCAATCACCCTTGCTGTACTTTACCAAACCCAGCTCAGTTATTGCCCAGATATCAAACCGCTTGTAATCAATATCAGAACCTTCATTCTTGAAAAGAGCAACCCTTTTAATAGAATTATATTGCTCGGGGATTTTGATATCAAACCATTTTCCTGAAAGAGGATAAGTGCCCAATCCGGCTGGATTCCAATGCGTGGAGGTAGCATCATCCGCCACCGCCACAAAAGCCTCACCCATACCAGCCGCTCTGGCGCCTGCGGCTATTCTTAAAAAAAGCACCGCCGCACTGGAAACATTGGCATGTGTATTAACACTTCCGCCCAAAACAAGCGCTATAACTATCAAAAGGGCTAATCGTCTTTTCATTAACGGACCTCCAAGCGATATTAATTGACAACTACTATTTTTCCAAAGGACTCAACCGCAGAATCAGAATTCTCCGAAATTGCGGTCACTTTATATATATAAACACCCACGGAGACTCGATCCCCATCGGCATCATTGCCGTTCCATGTGAAAAACTCATGGTAATCGGCAATAATAGAATTTTCGCTATAATCAAATATTTTCTTTCCCGATAATGTAAATATTTCCAAACTTACATTTTTAGCCGGCGATGTTAATAAAAATGAAAAAGTTGTTTGTTCCTTCATTGGATTGGGATAGTTCATTAAATCAGAAATCAATAAACGATTGGATTCAACAATCTCGGCATTAAATTCCGCTACCGAAGAATTATTGGCATTATCCCAAACCTTAACCTTAAAAGCATGAATGCCAGGATCAAGATTATCAATTTGATACTCCAATTTCCCGGAATAACAGCTTCCCAAATTATATTCAAATAAATCGGTCAAATTAATCGCATTCTCCACCTGATTATCAATAACCAGCATAATTTCATGCCCTAAACCGCCCATTAGATTAATTCCCGATGAATCCGAAATGCTAATCATCAGTTTTTCACCTTGTGATATCTTATCCCCTGATACAAAATTACTTCTATTAGAGAATGTAATGCCAATTTCCGGCCCAACCATGTCGCTTCCCGATGCAATATAAGCCGAAACCGGAATTGAGTCCGCCAATCCAAAACCGTCAGTAATGTCTGAAATAGCATATCCCGAAATTCTTGCCGCCTTCCCGCCATACCCAATATCAAGCGGAGCGATAAATGAAAATCCAAAGTTCCCATCGCTAATTGCAATCTTACCGCGATATATCATAGGCCCGCCCAACGAATAATTAACAGAATCATATAGTTGCGAACCGATATAAACCTTATGATATCTATCAACTTCGGTATCATAAACAAATATATCTAAGACTCCATCAAAATCCGTATGATTCCCCGTGCCGCTTTCCACCACTTCACCCTCAATATTATGAAGTGCAAGGGCCTTTAGACTATCCGGTGTGGAGGTAAATTTAACTTCACAATTTGGAATGCCTAATTTAACAAATGGGTCGCCAAAAAAGGCATAGGTCTGATCATTCTTTATTGGACGAGGAGGATTATATGAATATTGCCTCATCACTTTGGCCAAATAGACCGACTGACATATAGACAAATCATCGCCGCCAAATAGCAAATCATAACAGAGCCGATTAAACTCGGCATTATCACCGGCATATACCGTCCTTGTCGCCGCCACCGTGGCTATTGCGCCTGCATCGGGAAGACGCAAAAGGTCCTCCGCCATTCCCTCTCTTGTCGGGTCATCATAAAATCCAATCGAACACGAAGCCGTAAAAACAAGCGTTAGCTTATCTGAATTTTTCAGCTGAGGTAAATCGGAATTGCGGTTAAAAACATGTTCATGCGACCAAGTATCTGGATTTCCATGACCGGCATAGTTGACAAGTAAAGAACCTTCATTGAAACTATTTATTATCGCTTCATTCACATCCGGCTTTTCTCTTTTGGAATCAAGGGGGTAATCCCATAAATATATTTTATTTCTTCTAAATCCCGCAGGGAGATGATATTTCTGCAAATTCTCCGTCTGAGTTGTATGAAATGACTCAAAGCTGGAACTGCCAAATTCATCATCGGCCACTAAAGTCACCGTAGCCCGCCATGGCGCATAATTAGATGATGCCTCATAAGACCTGGCCTTCTCTATAATATTATTCAGTTGCGAAAGGCTTCTCACCGGCCAGCGGGCAACCATCATATCATACCCTCTATCGTCGGGATAGCTGGAATCGCCATCAAGCAAGCCATAATCTCCAAAAAACACATAATTATCATCAGAAGCAGTAGAGTCATACTCATGCAAATAAGGCGGTATAAAATTCAATGTGGCCGTATTTAGAATATTCTCATAATCATAATTGCCATCACCGACAAGAAGTACCGCCGAGGGTGCCGGTGAAGCGCAATTCTCATAGGCGTATTTCAGAAAATCACGAATTGCCGTCGGGTCATATACCCCATAAGAGAATTGATTTATTATATCTTCCAAACTCACCAATGTGACATTTATATCGGATTTCGATTCTCGATAAGAAACATACGACTCAAGCGAAGACATAAACTGCTGAGGGGCGATGACAAACATATCAGTTTGAACCAAATAACTTTGTAGGCTTGGTAATGTCACCTTTTCAATTTTACCCGCCTGATTTAGCTTTGATGAGGCACACAAAAATAGATGCGCCCGATTCTTGCCGGTGAAATCATATTTAAATCTCAATCTGCCATCGAGCAATGTTGCCTGATCAATCATTTTTGGCTCAAACTTATCGGTTAAATCCAAAACAAAGGGCGCATCACTAAAACTATATTCAACCGATATTTCGGCATTATCGGAACTCGAAACAAGCTCCACATCAATAATATCACTGGTGGGAGTCAAGTCACCTTTATAATAGATTTCACAATAATCAAGATATGGCGGAAATGAATAATAATCATTCATAGATAAATCGAATTTATTCATACCATCTTTCAAACGTCCCGTCCCAAGATAATAAAAAAATGGAATATCACTGACTACCATTGTGGATGCTACATCATTAATCGATAACTGAGGGGAAAAAGTCCATACTCGTATTTTTACCAATGATGATTCTGAGGCTAATGCCATCGGAAGGTCCATATAATAGGTAAATTGATTTTCATCCGTCCAATACCAATCCAAATACCCCGCGACTGTATTTATAGTATCGCGTCTAAGCATCTTATTTTGCCCATTCCTGGCATAAAACCATCCCGTCGTTATGACCGTATCAAAGCTACCTCCGGGAAAACCGGCTAACATTCCCATTCTCTTGCCTTTGTCAGGGAAATCCCCCGATACCGCGAGCCAATAATAATTCATGTTGGTGTATGGATTTTCAATGAACTGAGGTTCAGAATCGACAGGAAATTTCCAATGCTCGGACTTCTCTGCTACGAACAGTATATAATCCGCATAATCGAATTTGCCATCGCCGCCATCATTTATAATAATGGCAATCTCTCGGAATTCCGGCCTTGGGGCACTGTTTAAAATCGGCAACGGTTCCCCACCGCCATAAAATATATGAATTGAATCACTCATTAAATTTGATAATGAAAGCCCTGCCGACGCCAGATTTTGTCCTATGATTTTTATCATGCCCTCGCTGGTAATCGCAATCTTATACCATTCTCCAAAAGGCGAAAAAGCGTCTTGATATGACTTGTATGCTGATTGATATTCGCCAATCACCGGCCAATCTTTCATCTGTTCATAATTCAAGATCAATGCCTTCAACATTGGCTCGAAAATTTTATCTTCTTTCGGAAATGGCGCCAAATATATCGACTTACCATCGAATTGAAATTGGACTGATACTTCAACTATTTGATATAAGTACCCATTTTTTATGGGATTAATCATCAATGATACTGTCTTTATTCCCCTAATTATTTTGATATTTCCTATGCTTGCCGTAGGATTGTCGCCCAGATTTCGCCCGGCGGCCGGAATAGATGTTATTGACATCGGTTTATCTATTCGAATATTTGTAATAAATGGCTCAGCTTCCGGCGGCACGGCAATCATAATCGACTTGGAAAAAACATATCCTGTATCGCCAATCGACTCGGATAGGTATTGTTCAGGATTGGAAATGTTCAAACGAAATGAAATGCCGGAATTATCTGATGTAATTATTTCTACATCATGATACATTGATGGTTTGGCATGAATAACTGATACAAGAATAAAAAGAGTGACGGTGATTCGAATCCACTTGAAAGGCAAAATAAAACCGGGCATATTATTTTTCCCGGCCCAATAACGCTTCAAAAAACAATATAAAACCGTTCGGTTAAAGGGCCAAATGTTTCTAATAAATCTTCATATTCTCAAAAATCCAAGTCCTTTAACCGTTTAATCGATATTTTATTCCTCCTTCTAAACCATTTTAATTGTTGAAAATATATAAAGTTCCCATTGATTTGTCAATCTACCAAAGACACTTTTACCTATTATTCTGCCTATATCTTACGCAAATTGCTCGCCAAATGTCCAATTTTGGACCACCAAATATTTAATTGCATATTGTTCAACAACTTATGATTATCTGAGTGTTTCGAATAAATATGCCAATTCGCAGATTTTAGGAAAATTATTTCACAAATCCTGCGATGCCCCAAATCAAACAATCCCAATTCTGTTCATGGCCAATTTTTCAAGCTCAACCGTAAAATGCCTTAAATATGACGATTGACGGGTAATTTTCAATCCCCCAAGCTCGCCCTTTTTCTTAGCAATTTTCCCGACTATCTCTGCCACATAATCAAGATGACTGCCGGTATACATCCTTCTTGGTACCGCCAAACGAACTAATTCCCTCAGCGCCGTAATCTTCTCCCCCGTTACTGGATCATACCCCCCAAACATTAATGATCCAATCTCGACTCCACGAATCCCCCCCTCTTTATATAATTCCACGGCAAGAGCCTGCCCGGGGAATTCCTCGCTCGGAATATGGGGAAGAAATTTTCCAGCGTCGATAAATATCGCATGGCCGCCGGTCGGCTTGATAATCGGAGCGCCGGCCCTTTCGATGATTTTGCCGAAATATTCAATTTGGCCAATTCTATATGCAAGATAATCCTCATTCAACGCTTCCGCGAGACCGACCGCAACCGTATCCATATCTCGCCCCGACATTCCACCATAGGTCGGGAATCCTTCAATTATAATCAAAAGCTCAATCATTCTCTGGGCCAAATCATCATCATTAACCGCGGCAAAACCGCCCATATTGGCCAATCCATCTTTTTTGGCAGACATCAGAGCGCCATCGGAGTATGAAAACATCTCCTGCGCTATCTTCTTTATGGTCTTACTTTCATACCCGGGTTCATAATGCTTTATAAAATAACAATTCTCAGCATAGCGGGCGCAGTCGAAGAAAAACATAATACCATATTTTTTGCAAATGGCCGCGGTCTCTTTAATATTGGCCATCGATACCGGTTGCCCCCCCATGGAATTATTGGTGACTGTCATGAACACAACCGGTATTTTATCCGCCCCCTTTTCGTTGATAAAACTTTCCAAGCGGCGCGTATCCATATTTCCTTTGAATGGCAATTCATCAGCGATCGCCGCCTCAGGACAGGGAAAATCGACCGGTATTCCGCCTTTATGTGAGGCATTGGCCCGAGTTGTATCAAAGTGGGTATTGTTCGGAATATAATCCCCTCTTTTTAAAACGGTGGAGAAAAATACATTCTCAGCAACTCGCCCTTGATGAGTCGGAATAATATGCTTTTTGCTGGTGATGCCCTTGACAATATTCTCAAAGCGATAAAATGAACGGGCTCCTGCATAAGATTCATCGCCAAGCATCAATGCCGCCCATTGAGTAGTTGACATGGCGCCCGTACCGGAATCGGTAAGTAAATCGATATAAATATCTTCAGCTTTTATTTTGAATATATTATACTTGGCCTCTTTTAATATTTGCTCCCGTTCCTCGCGAGTTCTTAAAGCAATAGACTCAATTGATTTTATTCTAAATGGTTCGGCCGGATGCTTGTAATCTTCCAAAGCGCCTCCAAAAATAATTATCTTTGCATTATCCGTAGGGGCGACTCTTGCGGTCGCCCGTCATTTATATAGCTAAGATAGCGGTTCTTCACGCCTTTTTCAAGCTTAATTCCGCAGATATTCTACCGGTAAGAAGATTGGCATAATTGCGGATTTCCGGATTATAGAACGGCATAAAATGCTCTGCCTTTTCCGGATCCACCAAACACAACTGCTTTATTACCTCGATACAGACTGAATACAATGCCCGCGCATTGCCATCATGAATCTTAACCGCAATTCCAATCGGCGGATCGATAAACCCTATGCCCTGAATTGCTTCAGCGCCCCCCTTGCAAATTACATTACCGGGAAATGTCCGCATAATTGCCAAATCAAATCTCCCCTCGCCGGAAAACATCTCAGGGAATTCGGTCATCGCCTTCTTAATCCGAACCAATATTTTCGAAATCTCCGCCGAATCTCCTTCACCCAAAGCAAGCTTCTTGAAGGCGATGGCGGTGTGTATCAAAGGCAATCCGAAATTCGGCGCCGAACAACCGTCGATCCCAATCTTAATTTTATCTTTGGGATAACCATACATCCGCGCCACGGCGTCAAAAACCAACCGCTGAGTTTGCAAATCGGGATTCAAATATTGCGATATATCCTCTCCCAAAAATCTAGCCAGCGCCAAAAAGCCCGAATGTTTGCCGCTACAATTATGCCTTAATGGATCTTTATGCTCATTATGCCGAGGATACTCATTATTCATCTGCATAAAAAGCGGCCAATGCGTCCCGCATCTTAAATCTTCGATACGATTACCGGCCGCCTCGAGGTTCGCTTTCACAACCGCCGTATGGTGATCTGTACCGGCATGCGACCCGCACATGATGGAAATCTGCTTGTTGTTGAATCCGTATTTATCCGCCGCACCGGTCTCGATTAACGGTATCAATTGAAATGGCTTTGATGACGACCTCACATAAGTAAAAAACTCCGGATCGCCAACATAATGGGTCAGTTTGCCGTTTTTATCAACAACCGCGACCGACCCATAATGCACCGACTCTTCCCTCTCCCCCCGATATACTTTGGCAACAATTTCAGGCATTATTCTCTTCCTCTGTAGGGGTTTGATTTATCAAACCCGAGACTTGATAAATCGAGCCTCTACTATTTATTATCTAAAAAGCATTTTTCTTTCATAATTGTAGGGGCAAACTCATGCGTTTGCCCTCTTTAATTTAGTGCAAAATAATATGGATTGACTCTCAGATCAACCCTTAAGATATCTTTTATTGAGGCGGGGGCTATCCCCGCCTTTCAAAATGCTATAACCTATATTTCTCAGCCAATCTTCTTCAACTTGCCGGTGAATTTCGCAATAAGCGATTTCATTTTCAACTTACCAATAGCGCCCGTCGGATCCAGATTCTTAGGGCAAACCTGCTGGCAATTGAATATAGTATGACACCGAAATACCCCGTAATCGGTCGCCAGATAAGAAAGCCTGTCATTGGTGGCTCCATCGCGGGAATCATTCACAAAACGCAATGCTTTTAATAGCGCCTGCGGGCCAAGATATTTCTCATCGGTAGCCACCACTGGGCATGAACCGTAGCAGGCCGCACACAGGATGCAATCAACATAGATATCAATTTTGGATCTCTGTGCCGGTGACTGCTTGAATTCCCTTGTAGGCGGCTCGCCGACTGGAATCAAATAAGGCTTAATGGCTTCATATTGCGCAAAGAATGGCGTCAGGTCAACCACAAGGTCGCGAATTATTTTCATGTGTGCCAATGGTCTAATGGTAACGGTATCGCCAATATCGGCAATCTGAGTTTCGCAGGCAAGACGGTACTTATCGCCAATGTGCATGGCACATGAACCGCAGACACCCATACGACATGAAGACCGGAAGGCAAGAGTCGAATCAAGATTCTCAAGTATATAATAAAGACCTTCAAGGATGGTCATTCCCTTTACATCAGGAAGTTGATACGTCTGGAAATATGCCTGATCGCCCGTCTTGGGATTATATCTAAATACTTTGAAAGTCGGCATATTAATACTTCCTTTCCTCAGGTTGATATTTTCCTAATTGAACCGGCTTATACGAAATTTCCGGGCCATCCGGTTTGTATGTGAACAAAGTATGTTTCAACCATTGTTCATCAACACGCTTGCTGTAATCGCGACGGAAATGCGACCCCCTAGATTCAGTCCTGCTTAAAGCGCCAAGAGCCACGCAATAAGCGGCATCAAGATTTCCCTCAATCTCCGTCACCCAGAGAAAATCATAGTTGAATTTGCCGGTGTCTGGAATTCCGCGAACCTGTTTGAATTTTTCTTTAAGAGCTTTGATCTCCTCAAGACCCTTTTTCATATCGGTCTCATTGCGGAATATGCCATATTTATCCATCATCACATTTGACAAATCATTCTTGATCGTATATGGATTTTCCTTACCTGCGGCAGTACGAAGTTTTTTGAAACGCTCTTCCTCGGCCTTCTGCGCCGATTTAAGAGTATCGGTATCAATAGTCTGCGACATATTCTTGACTTTGTTGGCCGCATGATTACCGCAACGTCTTCCAAAGACCACCGTATCGAGCAATGAATTCCCACCGAGACGATTAGATCCATGCACCGACACACAGGCGCATTCGCCGGCCGCATAAAGACCATCCATACGGGTAAGACCATCCTTATCGCATTCGATTCCGCCCATGGTGTAATGCATCGCCGGATGAACCGGAATCGGGTCATTAATCGGGTCGATACTCAAAAAGTTCATGCAGATTTCGCGAATACCCGGCAGACGCTCCATAATTTTCTGCGCTCCCAAATGGCGAAGGTCGAGATGAAGATATCTTCCTTCAAATCCGCGTCCCTCATTAATTTCGGTCTGCATCGAACGGGCGGTAATATCGCGCGGAGCCAGTTCCATGATTTTCTCCGAAACATAATTTTTCATGAAGCGCTCGCCCTTGTTGTTGATAAGATAGCCGCCTTCTCCCCGACATCCTTCAGTCATCAATATCGATGACCCTTCAAGCCCGGTCGGATGAAATTGAATAAACTCCATATCCTCAAGCGGAACCCCTGCCCAATATGGAATCGCCACACCAAGACCGGTTGAGGCATGAGCATTGGTTGTATTGACCGAATAAATTCTGCCGGAACCGCCAGTGGCGAACACAACCGCATTGGCGCCGATAGCTTGAAATTCGCCGGTATGAAGATTCATAGCGATAACGCCGGCGCATCGGCCTCCTTTAACCGCCAATTTGGTTACGAACATTTCATAATGAACATCTATTTTTCTTTTGACAACCTGTTCATATAAAGTATGCAACATATACAGACCGGTTCTATCAGCGCCGTAACATGTGCGAGGATATCCGGCGCCGCCAAACGGACGTTGGGCAATCGTGCCGTCTTCGAATCGTGAAAAGGGACAGCCCCAATGCTCAAATTCAAATATGATGCCGGGCGCATCGGATGTCATTATTTCTACCGCAGGCTGGTCGGCCAAAAAATCGGAGCCTTTAATCGTATCATACGCATGCCGTTCCGGCGTGTCGTCCTTAGCGGCTGGATGATTGGCCAAAGCCGCATTGACACCACCCTGGGCCGCTCCGGAATGCGAGCGTACCGGATGAATTTTGGATATCAGCCCGACTTTTACGCCGGCATCATGCGCCGCAATAGCCGCACGCATTCCGGCTAATCCTCCGCCAACAATTACTATATCATAAAACATATTGCATGCCTCCATTACATACCTGTGTAATAACCGGACTGCATTTTCGGCCACTGCAGAACAATAGCTATTATCATGATGATTATAAAAATTACCATTTCAATCCAGAAAAACACCTTATGCGAAAGCGTCACTCCGAAGAAATCGCATATCGTGATGCGCAAACCATTGAGCATGTGGAAGAAAACTCCGGCCACAAGCCCAACTTCAAGAATCGCAAACAATGGATTCTGGACTAATCCCATCCGCTGATTAAAGGTTTCCTTGCCCGAAATTGCGGACGAAAGAACATAAGTATGCATCACCAGATAAATTGCCAAGCCGATTCCGGTTATTCGGTGTAGCAGATAAGCAAATGTGCCGACATTCTTGTTTCGATTGGTATCGTCAAGCGCATTCTTAAACATATTATTAAACGCCATATTCTCCTCCCTTCCTAAAATAGGTTGGTCAGCGTGAAAGTGCCGACCGCGGTTAAAATTATGGCGATGATCCAGAAGGCCGCTTTTGTAAAAATCGAGAATCCCTTAGACGGACGATAATCCGCAATAATCGCCCAAATTCCGTTCAGCGCGTGAAAAACGCAAAACGGAACGAATAAGAAATAAAACAACTGCCACCAGAATGAACCGGTTAGCCGCGCGTTGACATCGGCAAAGCTGATTAATCCTTCCGAATGCAGAAAGTGGTGCACATTAATGTGCGTGAAAAGGAAAAACGCCAGAAAAAGCCCTGAGAATCTTTGCAGAAACCAAGTTAATAGGCTCTGATTTGAAACCTTTTCGGCCATAAGGCTCTCCTTATAATATTAAAAAAGTTAACAAATTCAAGAACAACAATTTAAGGCGAATTTTTTAGATTTGTCAAGAATTATCTCTAAACAATTGCCAATCACAGCCATAGCCCACCGACTGATAATAATTATCCGAGTATTGCCAATACGCTCTACCGTTTCCCCACTCATATATTTCCATTTTGGGGTAGTGACACGGCGCCGCCGTGTCCTTCTCTTCGCCGTCAGGAACCCCTTCCTGCCGCAACCCTACTTGTTCACAAAAAAATATTTAATTATTGTTCCACAAAAACCAAAATTTCTCTTGACTTTTCCCCCCCCCCTCCCCCATAACTTAAGCTTAATCAAAGAGATCCAAGATTCTTTTTTTGGTTGGGCAAAAAGGAATTGCTTGAAAAAGGGGTCTCTGAGAGAAAACGGGTATTTTCAGAGTACAAACGCATGATAATAAATTGATATTTAAAGACACTGTTCTGCACAACCTATAATATTACATTTGGAGAGGACTATTTTATGAACTGCGTCGATTTTTTCAAGACCGCAACCATCGTCGCTATCTTCTTTTTTGTTATTGCAGGGAGCATAGCTATAGCCGACTCACAGACAAAAATAAATAGTACTGCTTCATTGCCTCAGGGCAACCGGGGCATTCCAGTCGATCGTTTCCTTACCCCGGACGGTCGCTTTGATCTAAAGGCGGCCATGGCAAGCGGCTATCAAGGCAATGTTAATCTTGATGGCTACAATGTGCGGTTGGATCCAAAGACGGGCGAGCCAATTGTCGGCCCTTCGGTTTCACAGCCAACTATTTCAAAGGAACGCGCCAGCAATCCGGGTGATATTTATTGGGAAGATCACAATTTCCGTGTCCAAGGAATTGATGGCCCAGTAAGAGTGCTGGCTATCTATAATGGAAAATTAATTGCGGCGGGGTCCTTTTCCGTGGCTTGCGATGCGATTGCAAATAACATCGCCGCTTGGGACGGTTCCTCATGGTCGGCTTTAGGTTCAGGGATTGGTGACAAATATTCTGGCATTTTTGCGCTCGCTGTATATAATGGCAGGCTATTCGCAGCAGGAAGTATTTGCACTGAGGGCGTCGGATGCTTCGGAGGGATTTCAGCCTGGGACGATACTTCATGGTCTTCCGTGGATTGGGGAATACAAGGTGGACATATTAGGACCCTCACGGTCTACGGTAACCAGCTAATTGCTGGAGGCGAATTTGCATTTGCGGGCGGTGTCCCATGTAACAATATTACCGCATGGAATGATACTATTTGGTCACCACTTGGTGACGGGGTGGATGGTGAGGTATTTGCACTCGCGATATATCATGACACTTTAATCGTAGGCGGATATTTTTCTAATGCAGGCGACTCTTCGGCACTGGGGATAGCCGCATGGGATCGGACGACTTGGTTGCCTCTGGGCTTGGGCGCGTATGCAGTGATGGCGCTTTCTGTCTACCATGATAGATTAATAGCCGGTGGATCGTTCACAACCGCAGGTGATATGCCTGCAAATTATATTGCTGCTTGGGATGGAAGTTCCTGGTCGCCATTGGGGTCGGGTACAAATAACTCTATCCTTGC
>JAGVEJ010000188.1 GCA_020058225.1 Candidatus Zixiibacteriota bacterium
CTCAAAGGAATTATAAGGGCGAACTATTGGAGTATCTTCAAGGACGAGGTGAGCCGGCGCCGACCTATGAAGTCATCACCGAACTGGGTCCCGATCATGACAAAACATTTAAGATTGCGGTTCATACCGCAGGAAAAGTAACCGGAATCGGCATTGGCCAATCCAAGAAGGAAGCCGAACAGCGAGCCGCCGCCGCTTCTTTAACAAACTTGGAACATCCCCCAAAAATTTAGTAGGTCGAACTCAGCCCCCCGACCAAAGGGGACTGTTGAAAACCCCTCATTAATGGGAAAGTGCATATTTTTGGGCAATAAAGCGCATGAAATGTCATTCCCGCGCAAGCCATTAGGTCCGGCTCAGACGGACGGGAACCCAGAAAACGGAAACATAAATGCAAAACAGTCACAGTCACCGCCTTCTGGATTCTCCGCCGTGGCGGGGAATAACAAGTCACGGTGCACAGTGCATCATGAATGAAGCAGATTGCCAAAACATAGGCTTTTTCAACAAGCCCCAAGGGCGGGAAAGATGTGCCATGCCTGTAAGCCTCAGGCTTATACGACAATATTCATGAGAATCGATGTAAATTTACCAAAATCGGAAAGGTCATTTTTCATCACATCTTCCATCTCTCCATGGTTGACAAATACCGCAAGAATTACTTAATTATTGAAAATTGTGATGACATTTTAGACCTCTGCGGGAGGATGTAGATGAATATTGTAGTTTTAATAAAACAGGTTCCGGAAATTGAGTTGGTGAAAGTCGATCAGGCGGCCAATGATGTTGTTCTTCCTTCCGGACCGGGCGTGGTTAATCCTCTCGATGAATATGCTGTCGAGGAAGCTCTACGCCTTAAGGAAAAGCTTGGGGGGAAAGTCACAGTTATTACAGTCGGAACTCAAAAGGGTGAATCGGCTTTGCGCGATTGTCTGGCCCTTGGTGTTGATGAGGCGATATTGATTACCGATCCCATTTTGGAGAAATCCGATCCCCAAGCCACGGCTCGGGTATTGGCAGGCGGCCTAAAAAAGATTGGGCAATTTGACCTTATTCTTTCCGGCAAGCAAGCCATTGATGATGATTCCGCCCAGGTTCCTGCGGCGGTCGCCGGTTATCTTGATTTGCCCCAGGTGATGTTTGTCAAGAAAGTGGAAAACGCTGAAGCCGCCAAAATGACCGTATGGAGAACCACCGAGGAAGGGTATGATATTGTTGAGGTGACTTTGCCTGCGGTATTATCAGTTGTGAAAGAGATTAATGAGCCGAGATTGCCTTCTTTGAAGGGAAAAATGATGGCCAAGAAGGCTCCGCTAACAAAGTGGACTGCCGCCGATTTGGGCGTCGATTCCTCCACCGTGGGCACAAATTCATATACCAAAGCAATCAAAGTATCTCCGCCGCCGCCCCGTCAAAAGGGGGAATTTATTACCGGCGAAACCCCGCAGGAAATTGCGGATAAGCTTTACAATAAACTGAAAGAAAATCAGCTTCTTTGAGAAAAAGCCCATATAACATTAATGCATGACTCGTTATAGGGCGGGAGTGAGGTTTCGACACAGTGTCTTTTTCAGCAAGCTACAATCATTGGTGATAATGAGATTTATTCATCGCCAAATCTCCAGAAGATTTTTCGATGCGGCCAAGACTTCATCGACCGAGATGTCGATCATGCATCGCATAAAAGCCTCACTTTTTTGCCTACAGTCATTTTTGACACAGGAAATGCATTTGAGATAATTCTTGATAATGACTGTTTTTTTATCGGAAATGGGTGAAGTTTCCGATGGTTTATCGGCGCCCGAAAGAATCACCAAAGGAATATCAACTGCGGCGGCCAAATGAGCCAAACCGGAATCATTGCCAATAAATAGTTTTGCTTTTGACATTATGGCGGCGGCGTCTGCGATATTGGTCTTTCCACAGAGATTAAATATTCTCTTTTCACCAAAGGTAATTTTATCGCCCGCCTGAAACTCAGATGATGTACCTATTAGAATAACCGATATTCCCAAATCAGAAATTAATTTCCGTGCCAACGAGGCATAATTATCTGTTCCCCATCGCCTCGACTCGGCCACCGCCTGAGGGGCGATGACAATAAACGATGAATCAGAATTAAATCCGGATTCATGCAGAATTTTATCGGCGGCTTTATGGGACTCGGATTGGGTAATCAATCTTGGAGGATAAAATGGCAGAGAATGGCCGGCGAAATATTCCATAAGCTTATAGTAAGATTGGTGACGATGGATTGTTTTTGCCATCCCCGAATCGACCGGGTGATTAAGAAAGATTCTTCTTCTATCGGTATTATATCCGAATCGGTTTTTTATTCCCGCTAAATATAATATCATAGCCGATGAAAAAGAGGGTGTCATTAAAACGGCGGTGTCGAACAGGTCATTCTTTAAAAGAATAATTTGCGACTTTATCCCCTTATAGCCATGCATGATATCGGATGAAAGGGGCAAAATTGCGCTGTTTTGAATACTCCCATAAATCGGTGAGGCCCAGGTCGGTGTTAAAAGAAATATTTCGCAGTTTTGCAGGGATTCCGATAAAGTTCTAATTGATGGCTGGGCCATCAGGCAGTCGCCCAGATGATTGGGTGTTCGGATCAATATTTTCTGCATGATATCAATCTAATTTCCATCGGCGGTGAGTCCACATCCACTGTGATGGATTCTGTCTAATAAATTGCTCAAAACGTGATGTGTATTTCTGTGTCATGGTCAGTATATCTTTTTCGGTATCCCCGGAATTGGGGGAGTAGATAGGCGGAGTTATTATTAAATGATGCTTATTATATCCTAAGCGGACAGAACATCCGCAGATTATGGGGCATCCCACTTTGGCGGCAAAGGCGGCCGGTCCTTTGGGTGTTGAAGCCGGTCGGCCAAAGAACTGCACTACCGCGCCTCCGGAGGCGGCATGCTGGTCGGACACGACTGCCACCATTCGATTGGAGCGAAGCGATTTTATAACATGCCGACTGGCCACTCCCACGCGTATTATGCCGACACCGAATGAGCGTCGGAATGAAATAAAAAGATCATTCACCTTTTGATTATGTTGTTCCCCGACCAGCAAATCAAGCGGGTACCCTCGTGCCGACAGCCAACCTATCAATATTTCCCAATTCCCGAAATGACCGCTGACAAGCATGGCGCCTTTTCCCTGATTTAGAGCCTGCTGAAAATATTCTTCCCCCTCCGATGTTACCATTTGGAGAATTTCATCCCTTTTCATTACCGGCTGGCGGACGAATTCAACCGATGTCCTTGTAATATTGATAAAAACATCCTTTACAATTCCATTTATTTCTTTTTCGTTTTTCTCCCTTTCGAACGCCCGCTTAAGATTCCGGCTTGCAATGCGCCTTCGCGATGCCAGAATAAAATATGATATCCGTCCCAATCCGACCGCCACAAGGTCGGCCAAACGTCCCGGCATTAGTTGCGCCAGCTTGGTCAAAGACCATACAGCGGCAAATTCAACGCCATGGCTTATCTTCATCATCTTCCTCTTCCGGGTTTTCCGGATTGCCATAATCGAAATCACGCGATTGATA
>JAGVEJ010000002.1 GCA_020058225.1 Candidatus Zixiibacteriota bacterium
TCGAATAACTTATAAATATATTTGGCCATTTCAGGCTCTTCGTTGGGCATGAACACTTGCCCTTGCGCATAGTTTTTTACCAGCGCAATCATATCATCAGAGTTCAGTGATTTGAGATTTGAAGAATCATTGACGGCACCAATTACCGGTTTCCCCGACATAAGGGAATCAAATACTCTTCCTGTAAAGGAACACAAATATAATAAATCGCATAACGACAATAATTGTATTGCCTGTGGTCGAGGATGATAGCCGTGAGAGATAAAATTATCCCGCAGGGGATATTTATTGATTAATTTAGACAGATATTCATGATCGGCTCGCCCAACATGAGTAATAGATATTTTATCCTTAAGTTCCGGGGCGCTATGAATCAAATATGAAATCGACTTAAATAGCGGCTCTATTGGCGATAATTTATTGATTGTACCCAATACGCCAATTATTAATTTGTCTTTAGGCGCCGACTCGGTTTCTATCCAATTATTTGCACATTCCAGTTCTGCCCCGTTCATTATGATATGGCCTCTGCCAATCCTATCTCTCACATTTGAATATACTGTTACAATTTCATCCGCTGAAATCCGAATCTTTTCAAGAATTCCGGTAGCATATTTTTTCTGAACCATAGTTGGATAACTATCTTCGATTGAAGTGGAAAACCAAATATCTCGAAAATCAGCCACCCATGTAATATTATATTTTCTTTTTAGCGCCAAACCAATAAGATGAGTCGATGGGGGGGGTGAGGCGGTAATGACCGCCGCAATATTTTGTTCGATCAATATCCTGCGCGCGGCTTTTAGTGCAAAAAGATTCCAAAATCGTTTGGCATCCGGATAATATAGATAAGTATGTAATCCTGCCGCTTTGGATGATGCCAAACCACTTTGCTTTATGCCCATTAAATGGAATATCCTGGAAATATCCATCGAACCGGTGCGTACTATTTTGCTTTGATCCAAACCATTAAGTAAAGAATAATCATATTCGGGATAAACAATATCTTTCACGGTGAGGACTATTACATCATATCCGAATTCCGGCAAATATTTAAATAACCCAAGCGCCCGGCCGACTCCCCCCATACCCAGCGGCGGGAAAAAATATGATATAAGAAGGACTTTCTTATTCGGCATGTTTTACCATGTTCTGCATTATCACTATCATTTGTCTGATATTATTTGAAAGTATCGCCTTCTCTTTTATTTTCTGATGATTCTTGAATAATATCTGTTCAATCTCAATGGAGTTTCCTATTATTCTTTTCATTGATTGATATAATGAATTGCAATCCATAGGATTGAATAAAATTGCATTATTTTCAGATACCCACTCTCTATTTCCCGGAATATCCGAGATAATCGGGAACAACCCTGCGGCCATAGCTTCCAAAAGCGACACCGGCGAGGAATCGGACAATGCCGCCGACAAGTAAATATCAAAGCCTGCCAGAAATTTTATATATTCGAGCCGGGTTAAATATTTGTAGAAATAGACCCCGCCTTGGGGAAATTTATCGGCGGCAAATTTTCTAAATCTTTCATAATTATCTCCCCACGCTGGAAATGTCAGAGATATTTGTCGGGATAAAATAAGTTCGCCTATCGACTCCAAAATAAAGCGATTGTTGTAAACATGGTTATGCGGCCGAGGGACAATCACCTGAAGGGCTTGTTGAAAAAGCCTCAAGCCCTGCGCCGTAGGAAGTCTCTCCCTACGGAATTCCGTCAGGAAGGGATTCCTGACGGCGCATTTGTAGGGTTTTTCAACACTCACCTGAAGGGGTCGTTTCAATATTTTATATTTTCTCTTTGAAAATATATTCAAGACATCTTCTTCAATTCCCCATGGGATTATATCCAAATGCACTTCGCCACGCAGTTTTCTTGTTCTTTGGGCTAGATATTCTGAATCGACGATAATACGACCGGCTCGTTTGAGTGCATAAATCACTCTCATTTTATGAAGAAATGATTTTCCCGGTGAGATAAGAATATCCGACCCCAGGCAATGCAGAGCCACCGGCTTTATCTGCCATGCTCCTGATAGGGCAACCGAATAACCGTATCCGGACGCAAAGTGGGGATTGACAATGTCGGGATTGATTTCTTTGACCAATTGCCTGATTTGCGATGCTATCAGCATATAATCAAGGAAGTTCACACCGATTCTCCTCTTCAGATGGATATCAACCGTATCGCCATCTTCAAGCGAAGCCAATACAACCTCTATCCCCTGCCTCTTAAGTTCATGTTGATAACGTTTAGTATGTATCGAGCGGCCATCGGCAAGAAGTAGAATTTTCATCTGCCCCTCAGAAAATTCAGCGCTTTTCCTAAAGGCGAACAAAACATATAATAGGGATATCTGACTTTTTTGCCGCCCCAGCTTTCCTTATATTTCTCCAATGACTCAGCACCATGCGGAGACCCGCCGAGATTTATCATTTCAATTTTTCGTTCAACAGCGATATTGACCAAATGGTCAAGCAAAAGATGATTGGGATTTAAATGTCTGAATTCCTTATTGGAGAAACTCTGCCAGCATAAAATCTGAGAACCCTCGATAAAACGAATATGCGAAGCAATCATATTGCCATCATATATAGCCATCAACCAGATAATTCTATCATCGGTCCGGGCCAATCGAAAAAGCCCGCCAAAAAACTCTTTCGAATATCGCGATTTCCTTTTATGGCGCTGTGATGTCATCTCCACCAACCGGTAAAAGTCATCCAAATATTTTTCTTCACTGAATAAAGAGATAGTGCAACCGCTTTTTTGCGACGCCCTAATATCAGTTCGAGTTTTCGGGTTGGGGACGCTGAACTTATTTCCTTCAAGCCTTATAATATGTGTGGAAGATTCATATATGCTTTTTTTATCGCACGGGATTTTATTAATCGGATTATAAATAACAACTCTGGCAAAGGTAGGTTTCAAAAAATATTTAGTCATCAAATTCCAGTGCCGGGCTTTTTCCAAATCAGATAAATAATCAGCATAATATGGTCCGCCGTATAACCCATCCGCCATGGAGTAAAATCTCTTTAAATATCCACTGCCAAATTCCAAACCGGCCATTCCGGATAATAATTTGCCCCCCCCCCTATTAATCAGAAAGGTCGGCCTTCCTCCCATTACCTTCCATAGCGAGGCGAGCCCGGGCGAAGAGAATAGAGATTTGCCGGTTAAATTCTCCCATTCATTTTTGGGAATATCATCGGCGGAATAAATTTTTAATGACATTATTCGTGAATAAGAAGAATCTTGCCTTTGCCTACCGAACCATCAGCCGCGGTAATCAGGAAAAGATATACTCCCGAGGAAACACTTGCGCCGCTTTGGTTTTTCCCATCCCATGGAGTATTGGCGCTTGTTTCCCTTACCAATTCCCCGGCAGTTGAATAATAACGAACCGTGGCAGTACCATCATAATTTAACGAAAGGACATCCTCTTTCCCATGAATAATAAACGGGTTGGGAAAGGCTATCACTTCCTCAATATTTCTGGTTGGTTGACCAATGTCGGACTGAAGCCTTGAAATGCCTGTTGGTGTTCCTATCCAGAGGTCATTTGTAACGGGATTAATCACCAGCGCATTTATCTGATTATCGGAAAGTCCGGAATTCAATATGGTGAATACCTCTATGGAATACTCTGTGGCGTCATAACGCGCCAAGCCGGTGCGCGATCCAATCCAAATATTCCCACGGCTATCAAAGGTTAATGCGGTTACTTCGGGTCCAAATCCGTCGGGAAGAAGAACATTGATGAAACGTTCAATGCCAGGATCATATCGGGATAACCCATACTTGGTACCGACCCACAAAATGCCATTATTGTCAAATTTGACCACATTGACAGTATTGGAACCAAGCCAGCTATTATCTTCTCTCAAGTTGATGACGGAATCATCCTGTTTCTCAAAGGGATTCTCGCCATAATGATAATAATAAACACCTTTATCAGCAGTCCCGGCCGCAAACCAGCCATTATAACAATCTATGGCAGTAAGTGCATTTATGGGGATACCATCATCCGGACCGAACGAGCCCCATTGGGTTATATCATTAATATTCACGACTTTAACTCCATCGCCATCTCGGGAACCATAATTGGTCATAAATATATGGTTGTCTCTATAACACAATTTAAGGACAACCACATACAGGGGATTTTCGGATACCCCCGACAATAAGGAATTATCTTCTTTGAAGACAATTGTGGTATCATCGCTCACAAGGCCAAGACCATCCCCCCAAGTACCTATCCAGATTCCTCCACTGTCATCCTGAACGGTCGATGTTGCCCACTCACCAGTACGCGAATAAAATGGTATCCAACTATCTTTTTCCAATCGGGCAATATTATCCTTATAGAAACACCCCACGAGCCGGCCATCCATATTGGAGGAAAGAGCGGTTACATTATTTCCCGGAAGACCACCATCGGGATATTTGGCATAAATACTATCCTCGCCAAAGTAAATTCCCTTTGATTGTAGGCCAATCCAATGAATCGTATCAATGAATTGCCCTGACATGAAAACACCTTCGGGTAAATTCGGAGTGTGATTCCATGATGTCGTTGTTCCATTATAAACAAAGAACCCTCCGGCGGCATATACTATCAGTGAATCTCCATCCACTTCAATTCTCTGGACAATAATATTATTTCTGGTCGGCAATCTCACAAAGGACGTATCATCGCCGATGATTGTCAATCTATATGCCCCCTTATAGCCGCCAACATAAATACTGCCATGATAATATACCAGAGAAGTCATATTGTCAGTTCCCAATTCGGGATAATTTGAGAAATTAAAGGTCTTCCAGTTCAAGTAGGATTTTAATAAGTCCGGATTGCTCTTATCGGCCATAGCTATGCCCGATGAGGTTGCAATCCATATTGTATCTCCCAGAATAAGAATATCTTTTACAGCCGGATCAGGATTAAAACTGCCGAATCGCCCATAGAAATCCTCAATCTGTCCGCCATCGGTCTCTTTAGAAAAAAGCGCCAAA
>JAGVEJ010000200.1 GCA_020058225.1 Candidatus Zixiibacteriota bacterium
TGATCTTATTAAAGAGGCGGTTCGAAATCTCGGAATTTCTGCCATCATCAATGAGAGGGAGATCGAAATGCCGATGCCTCGCATTGTCGTAAATGGGTTCGATTTAATTTCCTCACCCACCAAATTTCCGAATTCCGGTGAATGGCCTCTTTCCTATGATATGGTGGAAGAGGCTCTGGCGCAAACAGCTTGGAGCAATATGTAGAGATTTTGCAGTTTATTTTTGGATTATTTCAAATTTTCACGTTTTTTGGCCATAATTATTTCTTAAATCAAATATAATTTTTATACCGTTGATGAAATTTGCGCCATTATTTTTTTGTCTTGCACAATTCTTGTTCCATCAAATCAAAAGTAGTTTTCTAAATTAAAGTATGAGAATTAAGAATCCGATGATATTCAATAGGTTGACTGCTTGAATTGAATATGGCATAATTTTTGATTTCATTTACGCTGACCGAATAAGGCCACCAAAGAAAGGAGTTAATTTATGCGTAATCTTTTGCTTTTGATTCTGGCAGTTGGAGTACTTATTTTTCCGATAGGGTGCGATAAAGATAGCGCCTCATCGACTGATAATTCTGATCTTTCTGATGAATTTGGCGGGTTTACCACGTCCGATGAAGACCCGCTTCTTGTTGACACTGCCATTGTAGCCAAATTATCAGAGGATCAGGCATTTCTGGACCCGGTTCTCGATACTCCCATTGTTGATAGCGCTGTCACTGATTCCACTGCGGAGATATATGCCTTTCGGATCGTCTGGGGACGATTATCTTATGACTCTACCGTCACCACCGTTACCGATTGGTCCGGTTCTTTGGAACTTACCCATGGCGTGCAAGTTGTGCGACGGGTGATTAATTTTGAATCAGGCCATGATTATATTCTCCCTCGCACCGATCCCAAGCTCATCGAATGGATATCGAAAACTACATCATATCATGATGGTATTTTCGCCAATGTTTACATAAGTTCCACAGAAAAAACAAATGCCGCTATCACATTCACCACTGCGCCGTTCACAATCTCATATTCTTTAAAGGATATTGATAGTCTTGATACTGTTTATTATTTAGATGATTCCAACGTTGTGGCAATTCATGCTTTTAGGTTTGAGTGGCAAAAATGCCCCAAGGGGTTTCTTGCCGGACACTGGGGTACCGATGACAGCGGCAATGGCATTTTTTATGGCAGTTGGATGACGCACAATGGTCAAATCCTCGGCTATGTCAAAGGTAATTGGGGAATTCCTGATACCAGTGGCAATCTTCAAAATATTTTCTTTGGCAAGTATGTCGATATCAACGGCAAATTTTTGGGATTATTGAAAGGTCATTACTATTTTCATCCCAATTGGCATGCCAATGAGAATGCTCGAAAACATGCCGGAGGATGGTTTGCCGGACATTATTATGATGCCAACGGCGTTAAAAAAGGGGATTTAGGCGGACGTTATAAATCTCGGCCATTTGAAGAGGGCGCAGGATTTTTCCATGGTCGATGGAAAACCGATTGCGCCAAAGAAGACTAAAGAATTTATTGATTTTCCCTTTAATATTAAACCGGCTTGATGAACTTCGAGCCGGTTTTTATATTTTTGGCGGCCCATAAAATCAACCTACGATAGGCATCAAATGGGCAGTCGGCCTGAGGATCGACCGAGCACGCCGCAAGGGGACTGTTGAAAAACCCCCATTAATAGGAAAAAGCATATTTTTAAGCAATAAGACACATGAATTGTCATGTCCCGACTTCAATCGGGACATCCAGAAATCAACCGCATAAGTGTTCGTCAATGCCGAATCCGGTCCGTCAAGAGCCGGAGCCCGACGGCCGAAGACGGACAAGACAGTTACAATTTTATGGATTCTGGGGCGGGGCACAGAATGACAAGTCACGGTGCACAGCGCATCATGAATGAAGCAGATTGCCATAACATGCACTTTTTCAACAAGCCCTTGAGGGTTGGCATGTAATCAAATAAAAATTGTTGTTGCATTGATTCAATCATTCCATAATCTTGAGCCTGAATTAAAGGCAGGATATATGAAACGCGAATATTTCTTTTTGATATTTTTCCTGATTATAACCGGAATTGTTTTTTTTCTATTTTATAAAATGATGTCTCCCTTTGCCGTGCCGGCGGCATGGGGAGCAATATTGGCGATTATTTTTCATCCACTCCATCATCGACTCGCTCGCAAAGTCAAAAAGCCGAATCTTTCAGCGGCAATAGCTTGTATCATTGTCTTTTTTGTGATTATCGGGCCGGCAATGTACCTTCTTGCGGCTTTGGTCGGTGAGGCGGGCGATGCCTTTGTGCGAATAAATAATGCCTATGAAAGCGGCGAATTGAAAAACTATATAAATAGAATGGCGCCATTTTTTGAGACATTCAAGAATAAAATTTTCGCCGCCTATCCTGATTTGGCCAATATGAATTTTGATACTCTGTTAAAAGATATCATCGGCACCGTCACCAAGGCTATCGGCGGCAAAGCGACAACGGTGGTTGCCAATATCACCAAAACTGTTTTTCAATTCTTCCTGACCATTTTTTCCATGTTTTTCTTTTTCCGTGACGGCGACAAAATGGTTGCTTTTTTGAAACGTCTTACGCCCTTAAACGGCGATCAACTCGGGACGACCTATTCCTATTTGAGAGACATAGTTGAGGGTTCTATGTATGGTGGACTTCTAATGGCATTAATTCAAGGCGCGCTGGGGGGGATCCTCTTTGCCATATTGGGAATCAAATCGGCTGTCTTCTGGGGTGCGGTAATGGCATTTTTGGCATTGCTTCCGGTAGTGGGACCCTTTATAATTTATATTCCGGCGGGAATTATCCTCATTTTAAGCGGTTCGGCTATCAAAGGTATTTTACTTATTTTAATTGGAACCGTGGTGATCAGCCAGATTGATAATTTTGTTCGCCCACTTTTATTCGCCGGCAAGACGCAGATACATACTCTTTTGATGTTTTTTTCCATTATGGGTGGGATATTTCTATTCGGGTTGATTGGGATGGTTTTGGGACCCCTCATCACAGCCGTTTTCATGATGATATTGCGAATTTTTGAATTGAAGATGGGGCAAGAAGCCCGGCGCTCCGAATTATCAGAATAACCCCGAGGTGAATTTATTATCTTAACTTTTGGCACCGTGGGCAGTAATGCGCACTCCGCGAGCCAATTTTCTCTCTCTTAATTTTCGCGCCGCATCGCCAACAGGGTTCACCCTCACGGCCGTAAGCCTTTAGATATGTTTGATATCCACCTGGTTTACCGTCAACTCCGGCAAATGAATCGACTGATGTTCCCATCTTTGATATGGCTTTCTTTAAAATATTTTGAATTATCCCATAAAGCTCGATAAGCTTTTTTTCAGAGATAGTATTGGTCAATCGTCGGGGATGAATCCCGGCCAGAAATAATGATTCATCGGCATAAATATTCCCAAGCCCAGCCAAAAATGTTTGGTCAAGCAAGGCCGGCTTTATCATCCTTTTTGTAGTCTGAAATAATTTGATAAAATCATTACGGGATATTTCCAAAGGCTCCGGTCCCAACGTCGCCAGCCCCTTTTGTTGCCGGGACTCATCGCTCTTCAATAATCGTATATTTCCAAAACGGCGGTAATCGTTGAAGCGAAGAGAATAATCATCATTTTGCAGATAAAACACCATCAAGTCATGCTTATCAATGGCATTATTTTTTGGAACATAGTACAAATGCCCGGTCATCTTGAGATGCACCCAAAGCGTATATCCAGAGCTCGATTCAATCAGGATGTTTTTCCCGCGGCGGTTGACATCACGAAAACTTTTTCCGTGGAGTATATCCAGCCAGCCCTCAAAATTACCCTTATTGATTTTGGGAGAATTAAGATAAATTAAGTCAATGGTCTTGTTTAGAATGGTTCGTTTAAGGCCCCGGACTATTGTTTCCACTTCGGGAAGTTCAGGCATATAAAATGAATACCAACGCCTTTGAGGGCTTTACCATAAATAAAATTTGGTTGGCTCAACAGCAGATTTAAATGCGATATTATCCTATTTTTCTACTGCAAGATTTTCCAACTCGACAATAATTTCATCAACATCATGCCCATGCAACATGGCGCCCATTTCAAGGGTTTCCATTTTCATAGCCGGGCATTCAAAACATCCGCCATGGAAATATTTTTCTATCACCTGACCCGCGGCCGGTATTAGAGAAATTATTTCACCGATTGTCATATCCTTTGTAATTTTTGTCACCCTATTTCCTCGCTCTCAATTCTTATGGATATGTTCTGCCGTCAACTTTGGCTTCCAGAAGCTCCCCAGCGCCTTCCGGAATTATATATTTTACAATACCGACATTTCTTGCAAACCAAAAATAGCTGTCACCCTTCAAATAATTTTTGTTCTTTTCATATAATGTTTTGGGTGTTACTCGTATTTCAAGACAGTCATTGAAATTGCCTGCCGGCGTTTTTATCGGATTGGAACCATAAATTTCATATTCAACCTGTAAATACAAATGCGTATTTATCGAATCCCCATGAATTTCGGCTGATGAAAACAAAAGCGTATCGCCGATTTTATCCGACCATGGCACAAAAGGCAGAGGGGGTTCAAAATGCACCGAGGCCATACTCTTCTTGCGCCAAATTATATTTTTTAGGCCAACCGAATGATCAGTTTTGATAAAATCTCTCCAAAATGCGATTTGTCCCAATGTGTCATAATATGTGAATGTGAACAGATCGCCTATGTTTTGGGTCACGACAGCTTTCCCTAACGGACCGCTGTATATCGAATAATCTCCATCATTAAGCGGAAAAAATCTCGAATAATCAGCTCTTGCCGGCCTATCAACATGCTTTATGCAGGAAATCAGCGCCAAGATAAAAATTATCAGGCCGACCGATACAAGCCAATTTTTTTTCACTTATTATTCCCGTTTTTCTTTGCCTTAAAATCCTTAATGGCCGCTTTCAGAGCATCGGTGGCCAGATTGGAACAATGCATCTTTATTGGGGGAAGTCCCCCAAGGGCATCGGCAACTTCATTGCGAGTCAGTTGTTCGGCCTCTTCAATAGTTTTGCCTTTTACCATTTCCGTTGTTATCGAGCTGGTGGCTATCGCCGCGCCGCAACCGAAGGTCTTGAACTTTATATCCGTTATGACATTATTTTCGACCTTGATATATATCGACATAATGTCGCCGCATGAAGCATTACCCACAGTGCCAATCCCATCCGCATTTTCAATTTCTCCTACATTGCGGGGATGTTGAAAATGCTCAATAACCTTCTGCGAATACATACTAAACCTTTCAAAATCTATAAAAACAGTCCGCTTTAATATAATAAAATAATGCGGAAAACCAAGTGAAATATTTCACATAATACAGCCAAAAGGCTTGCTCAATGAGTTGTTACTTCGCCGGCATTGAAATTCATTATTCCCTCTTTTGTATCCAGAACTAATCTTCCTTGCTCATCTATATCTATGACGATTCCGATTATGGTTTTTCGTCCCATTTTTAGTTTGACTTCTTTATTATGGAGGGAAGAATATTTTGTGATTTTTTTTCGGGCATCTTTCAGGCCATATTTTTTGAAAGCGGCATAATCTCTTTCAAAATTTTTGAGAAATCTTTGAAGGAATTCCACCCTGCGGATTTTCTCCTTGGTGCCGATTCTAACCGAGGTTGCCTGTTTTCTCAATTCTTCAGGAAAATCAGACCTGATCTGATTAAGATTAACGCCAACCCCCACAACGATATGTTCAATTCTATCGATTTCGGCAGAAAGTTCTATCAAAATACCTGCTACTTTTAAACCGGATATCAATATATCGTTGGGCCATTTGATTTTGACATCAATATCATCATACGAAGCAATAGTATCCGCCAGCGATACTGCTGTTACGATGGAAATTCCAGGCGCTAACGTCGGATGAATTTTGGGATAAAGAACCAAAGAGCAATAAAGACCAACCTTTTCGGGAGAATGCCAATTACGTCCAAGTCTGCCGCGGCCACGAGTCTGATGTTCCGAAATGACCAAGGTACCTTCAGGCGATTTGGCAATAGCCAATTGAGAAGCTATCGCATTGGTCGATTGAACTGTATAATAGGTATATATTCTCTTGCCCATAAATTTCGTTTCCAAATTATAAAGAATTTCTGTGGAAAGATAATTATCGGGAGCGTTGACAAAAATATATCGTCTTTCTTTATCGGCCTTAATGGTATATCCCCAATTTCGGAGGATACCTATCGACGAAATTATTTCCTCTTCGGATGTTTTATATAAATCCGCCAGTTTTGTGGGTTCAAGAGGTTGACCATGGTGCGAGCGAATTTTTTCGAGAACTTTATCGGCTAACTGTTCTAATTCGGAGTTTGTCATTTTAGGTGAGCATTTTCAGTGAAAAATCTGAAGATGGCGCCGAATGAGTTAAGGCGCCAATAGAAATAAAATCAATGCCGGTGGCGGCAACCTTAGCGACATTATCAAGCGTGACATTGCCGGAGGCTTCAATTTGAAGGTCGTTTGCAAGACCTCTGGCAATTTTGACCAAATGAGCCAATTGCTCGATTGATTGATTATCCAGTAATAAACGCTTAATACCAAGCCCGATGGCCTCTCTTAGTTGCGCCTCATTTTCCACTTCGACTTCTATTTCAATTTCTGATGGATTAAAAAGAAATTTCTTTTTGAAACCCGGTTTTTTCAAAAATTTTCTAATTCTTTTAACTGCCTCATGAATCGAACCGCACGAGGCAATATGGTTATCTTTTATCAATGCCATATCATACAAACCGAAACGATGATTTTCCCCACCACCACAGCTCACCGCATATTTCTCGAGAATACGAAATCCCGGGGTGGTCTTGCGGGTATCAAGTATTATTACTTTATGTCCGGAGACTTTCTCCACAAATTGCGATGTCAGAGTTGCTATACCGGAGAGATGCCCGAGAAAATTCAGAGCCGTGCGTTCGCCGGAAATAATGGCGCTCCGGAGGGCATGTATGACATATATTCGATCCCCTTTTGAAAAATAATCGCCATCCATTTTAAAGGCTTCTATTTCGGCCATATAATCAAGCTGGAGGAAGATACCATGGACAGTTGAAAACCCTGACAGAATGCCATCTGATTTGGCAATTATCTCGGCCGAGGCTTCCTCGTCGCCGATACACCCCAGAGTAGTGATATCCCCCTGCCCGATATCCTCCATTAAGGCAATATCAATTTGGCCAAGAAGTATTTCATCAATTGGGTCCATGACGGAATAAGATAATAAAAGTTGTGAGGCTGTCAATCGGTCTTTTTATGAAGGATGACACATTACCTGTGGCTTACAAGTGATTTATTTCCGGGACACTGTAATAGCATATCAAGTTTTGTGAAATAAGACTATCCTATTGGAATTCGTCCCATTCAAATTATTGGAAATTCCCCAAATATTCGATGTCTTTGTAAATCGTTGCTCATTTATAATTACACCCCCGCATTCAAATCCTGCAGAAAGCCCTAATGGAACAATATGCTCTTCCAGCTTTATAGATCCTCTTCTTACCTCGCCAACTTCAAAAGCGACCCAGCCGTTCTTCTTTGTGATTCTAAATAGATCCCCAAAAACAAGCCCCATTATGCGCGACCATTCAGAGATTCCCTTTACCATGGTAATATTTTTTGATATTGCCTCAATATCCACAGAGTTAAACCAGCAACGGAGCCAATTATCTTTTGAATAATGAACCACATCCAAAAAGGGCGGCGAAGTTACGGTCAGTTGCACCGACTCGTCATTTAGGCCATAAACATTGGTGGCAGGCATGGTAAAAATTTTTGCTTTGGACCTGGCGGCAAGTAAACCGGCAATTTGCGTCGCAGAGAGGTTGGAAACGAGACTTAAGGTCTTGCGCATTATAATCTTTCGACTATCCCTATACTCTGGAACTTGATTTTTCAGTTCGTTGATTTTTCTTTGTTTTTCCGGAGTCACCGCCTGATTTGGAGGTAGTGTATAAACAGAAAAAAATCCGGAAGAATGGCCGGTCAATCTGTTGGTTGCCACCATTCTTATCCACTTATCAATTTCATCTTCTCGCCCATTGTCGCTTTTTAGCGATAGGTAATTTTTTAGGGAAACAATCTCTGATTCTGTTTTTGGGTGATAGAACATTGACAGATCAATATCCGCCCTGGTATTTTCCAAAAAAGGGATCTCCGCCAGACGATTTTTGATTTTGTCGGGATCGGGTATTACCAAGCGAGCTTCCGTAAGAATTCGACTTAAAGGATTAATGTCATTTGCCGCTATATTACGGTGCAATAAGGCCGCCTCAATTACGGTAGTACCTCTGCCGCTAAATGGATCATAAATTACATCGCCGATTTTCGACAATATCTCAACAAAAAATCTCGGCAATTGCGGCTTAAAACATGCTCTATAGGAAATTTCATGAATTCTTGATGCTTGTCGCTGTTTGGATGTCCAAAATTCTCCAATGTATTTTGGAATTTGCCTATTTACTATAGCAAGGTTTTCTATTCTTAGGGGAAGCCCGTTTTGGGAAGAGCCAAATAAATTCTTTTCCTCGCTCAAATGGCTCATGAAGAGTTTTTCAATTTCCTGGCTATTTTCAAAATGCATAATATTTTTTCATTAATTCACCATTCAACCATAATATAACCGACCGATGATTAAAAATGACCACAAAATGAGGGGGCTGTTGAAAAATCGTAATAATTCCGTAGGGAGGGGCCAACCTTCCCCAAAAGGCCTTGATTGGCTTTCCCAATGGTCGGGAAATTTATAATTAAAATGATTGCTTTTTATTTTATAATTTTTATAATTCCAGCCGTAATAAATTATCATCAATAATTAGAGGAGGTTTTTAATGAAAAAGCTGATGCTTTATGTAATGGTGGTTCTTTTTATTGGAGCGGTTTCATCCATGGCGCAGGAAAAACCATGGTTTGATATGCCCAATTGCGATTTCTGCAAACATCTTTTAACCGACTCCCTATTTTTACCGAATACAGTTTGGGAGCTTCACGATGTTGCCAACGGCCTCATGATTGTGACTATCGTCAAGCCGGAATTTAAGGCTTCATATCAGAAAATTCAAGCAGAGATGGAAAAGGCTGGCAAGGAAATGATGGAAGGGAAACCGGTCAAAATGTGTGGATTCTGCGAATATTATGGAAAACTAATGCAATCGGGCGCCAAGATAGAAACTGTCAAAGGAGAATGGGGAGATGTCTCTTTGATTACATCGGACAAGCCTGAAGTCTTGAAAATGATTAAGGAATTTGGACAGCGATCCAGAGAAGAAATGGCGAAAGGCGAACAGCCCAAGAAAGAGCATAAACATTAATTGATTCGTTTATAGTAATTTTCAGAAACCCGGTACCCCCCAACGGGAGTGTTGAAAAAGTGCATGTTATGGCAAAGTGCATCGTTCATGTTCATCCCAGCTCCCCGACCTGTCATCCCGTGCTTTGACACGGGAACCAGAAAGCAGTAGCTGACTTGTCCGTCTTCGGCCGTCGGGCTCCGGCTCTTGACGGACCGGATTCGGCATTGACGAA
>JAGVEJ010000090.1 GCA_020058225.1 Candidatus Zixiibacteriota bacterium
CACTAAATATATAAATAAAAAAGGCGGCCTAATGGCCGCCTTTATTTTAGGTTCACAATTATTTGTGTAAATAACAGTATTTCGCCGGCGGCGTAACCATCCGTTTACATCTCTTGCCATCTTTGGTCTTCGCCGCGCAGGCAACCTTCTTGACCACTTTTTTGGTCGCTTTGGCCATAATCCTAATTCCTCCAGCTAAGTTTCCACTTTATGCCGTTCGGCAGTAAAGTGCATGGTTATAAATTGACCCAATGTGATATACTTAGCATTATCAATAATATTTGTCAACAAAAATATTCATGTCGATTATATAGAAAATTGACTTGACAGTGCCATCATTCAGGCATACCGTTCGTAATATCTCAGTTGAAATAAATTGCAGGAGGCATTATGGATAATTATAGAATAGAAATAGATACTCTCGGCGAAGTAAGAGTCCCTGAAGAAGCATATTATGGCGCCCAGACCCAACGGGCGGTTGAAAATTTCCCCATCAGTGGCATCCATCTTCAGACAGAATTTGTCCGAGCCCAAGCCATAATCAAATATTGCGCCGCTAAAGCCAATATGGAAGCAGGGGCGCTCGATAGGAAAATTGGGGAGGCCATCCTGCAGGCGGCAGAAGAAATTCTCGCGGGCAAAATGGCTAAGCAGTTCGTGGTTGATGTCTTTCAAGCCGGAGCAGGCACCTCGCAAAACATGAATATGAATGAAGTCCTCGCCAACCGTGCCTCCGAAATTTTGGGTGGCAAAAGAGGGGAATATAAGCTGATTCATCCCAATGACCATGTCAATATGGCCCAGTCAACCAACGACACCATCCATGTCGCCATACATATCGCCGCTGTGATGGAAACGATTAGCAGGCTCCTTCCCGCCATTGACAAACTCGAAACGGAGTTATCCAAAAAGCAAAAAGAATTCGACCATATTATTAAATGCGGACGAACTCATCTTCAGGATGCCGTTCCCATCCGCCTTGGCCAGGAATTTGGCGCTTATGCCGCTATGATGAAGCTGGATAAAAGGCGCATTGAATCAGCCCTTGATGGATTAAGAGAACTGGCCATCGGCGGAACTGCGGTCGGCACCGGATTGAACACCCCCAAAGGGTACAGAAAGTCTATCATAAGACATATCAACTCAACCACCGGTCAAAATTTCCGTATTGCTGAAAATATGTTTGAGGCTATGCAAGGCTTTTCTGCGGTGATTAATTATGCCGGGGCCTTGCGCACATTGGTGTCAAGCCTGAAAAAAATAGCGGACGATATTCGTCTAATGGGTTCCGGCCCCCGCACCGGCTTTAATGAATTGCGTTTACCTGCGGTTCAACCCGGCTCATCGATTATGCCCGGCAAGGTAAATCCGGTGTTGGCAGAAATGCTGAATATGATCTGTTCACATGCCATGGGAAATGACGCCTGCATTGTGCATGCCTCACAGGCCGGACAGATGGAATTGAATGTCATGATGCCTATAATTGCCTATAACCTGATTCAGGAGATTCAGATATTGGCCGGCGGCATGAATGCCTTTGCGGAAAGATGTATCAAAGGACTTGGCGCCAATGAAGATGTTTGCCTGCGGTTTGCCGAAAGAAGCACGGCGCTTGCCACGGCGCTGAATCCATTGATAGGGTATCATCATGCGGCAAAACTCGCCCAGCAGGCCATTAAAGAAGATCGCTCCGTACGGGAGTTGGCGCTCGCACAGAAACTGGTTGATGAAGAAGAATTGAATAAGGCGCTTGACCTTCGCCGGATGACCGAAAACCCGGATGAAATTTAATATTACAGTATCAACAACCCCATTGCCACTATCATTGAGAATTTTTAGCGGCACGCCTTGGTGCCCCACCGCTTGCGGACTATTGAAAAAGCCAGATGTACCGTGCCCGTGCATGGTTCGCCGTGGCGAATCCACATCTGCCCGTCAGTAATTATCGTTGTGTCAGTTCCTTAGCGAGGCCTCGCCGAGCGGTGAACTGACACATATTCCGTAGGGGTCTGCCATCAAGGTCCGCCCCAGGCGGGATTTATCAAACCCTCGCAATTTCTGACGCCCTCCAAATTCGCCTTGACTTTCCCCCCAATCTCTATTTCTTTCCCTTTTAGGGCCAATTCTTTATGGATATATTTGGATATTATATTGATACAGCAATAGCCGGTTTTGTTCTTATTATAATCGGGATTATTATTTCCTTTTTGGCATGGGTGTTCCCTCGCCGCCTCAAACTGATTAAACAAAATCAGACTCGAGTTTCGAATAAAAGAAAAAAGAAATCAAAACCGAAAAGAATTACAATCGAGAAGATAGGACTCAAATCAGGCCTTCTATTAACGCTTGCTGGCATTTCAATCACCATTTTTGCCTGGATATTTCCTCGCCCCGCTCAAATAACAAATTCAGATCGAGCCACAATATCGAATACCGAAAAAAACACCGAGCAGATTCTGGAAATATTGCAGAAGCAAAATCCCGATCTCTATCTGGATGGCCTTCCTTCCTCTTCGCCCCCTGTCTTTGACCCCTTTGCTAAGGGTGTCAAGTTCATGGCTGAATACAAATGGGATGAGGCAATTGAGGAATTTAGAAAATCAATTAAGGAGGCCAGTGGAAGTCAAATTGTCGCCTTATATAATCTGATTGGCTTATCCTATCACAATTCAAGCCGACTCGATCCCGCACGCGAGAACTATGAACAATCAAATAAACTCGCAATTGAATGTAAAGACAGAGACGGCGAATCTGCCGCCCTCGGCAATTTGGGCTTGATATATAAGACGCTTGGGGATTTGAAGAAGGCCGAGGAGTATCTTCTGGCCGCCTTGAAGATCGCCCGAGAAATTGGGAAGCCCGAGAGTGAAGCGAACCAATTGGGCAATTTGGGCTTGATATATATTACGCTTGGGGATTTGAAGAAGGCCGAGGAGTATCTTCTGGCCGCCTTGAAGATTCACCGCGAAATCGGGAGTCGCGAAGGCGAAGCCAGTGATTTGGGCAATTTGGGCTCGGTATATTTAACGCTGGGGGATTTGAAGAAGGCCGAGGAGTATCATCTGGCCGCCTTGAAGATCGCCCGAGAAATTGGGAAGCCCGAGAGTGAAGCGA
>JAGVEJ010000129.1 GCA_020058225.1 Candidatus Zixiibacteriota bacterium
GCGCAAGATTGCCGGACTTGATGCGGTCGAAGAGGCGGTTGGCCGTGCCACCGAAATGGGCAAGCCGGTGCTTTTTATCCCTGGAATTTTGGAAATTGATGAAATCGAAACCATCGCCGGAATTTCCATACTTGGCCGAGTGGCCAGAATAACGGCGCAATATGAGACACCTCTTTTTGTACCGGTGCGATATCCGATGGTTCTTGCGGCCGGCCAAGAAGTGGTTGAGCAAGCATATATAGAAGTCGGTAAGCATGATGCTTATAATAAAGATATTGTTAGGTATGTGGCGGGCGAGCAGTTCGCATTTACCGCAACAGTCAATGGTATGATGATGCGGGACAGACCGGCCGCCAATATTTATATGGGAGCCTTTTTTGCGGAGTCACTGCTTCTTGCGGAAACCGGAAATGCGGCCGGCTCAATACAGATTGCCGGAACAGCGCGTCCGGAACAATTGCCGTTTTTTATCGCTGCCTGCGATTATACTCTGATGGGCGAAGAACTTTATGCCGCCTCCAGTTATCTAAGCCATGAACCGTTGCTTCTTGGCGGAATTAAAGGACAAGACTTTACAAAAGTATTACTGGTGCTATTAATATTAATAGGGGTCATATTAATGACCTGCAATATAGGCGAACCCCTAAAAGAAATATTGAAGAGCGTTTGATATGAGAACAACTTTGCCGGTAGCTGTGGCCTTCTTATCCGGGCTCATTATGGTTGTCGGATTCTTCATGAATCCGGAAAAGACCTTTTTCGGAAATGTTGAAGAGGAAGTCCTTCAATGGGTCACTATTGTCGGCGGATTTACTCTTCTTCTTGGAGTTGTTTCCATTGTCAGGGTTAATTCTCGTGTAGTGAGCCAGAAAAGAAAAGACTGGATTTATAATCTGGCGACATTAATATCGGTCTTTGCCATGGCAATTCCGGCCATCATGCCAATTTCATCTGATTCGAATTTTGGAAGTATTTTTTATAGTATTTTCCCCGAAAGCTGGAGTTTCCTTTTTGGAACCGGAACCTATTCGATTTATGATTGGCTCTTTAATTATATGGATTCTCCCATGATGGCCACTATGTTTGCTATGCTGGCCTTTTATATTGCATCTGCCGCTTATCGCGCTTTCAGGGCGAGAAATGCCGAAGCCACCCTGCTTCTATTAACAGCCGTACTGGTTATGCTCTGGAGAATTCCGATGGGTGAAGCATTCCTGAGAATTTTCAGCGATAGCCTTCCCGGTTATATAAATACTTATGTTATGAGCGGCGTCAATGTGGCGGTGCAACGCGGAATTATAATCGGGGCCGCACTTGGAGCCGCTTCGATGTCTCTACGTATATTGCTTGGCATCGAGCGGACATACATGGGTAAAGGATAGTATGAATTTCTGGGAAAAAGTATCGGGTATGGACAGGCGCTGGATTTATCTTCTGGTTGCCATTTCGGTGATATTTCCAATGCTGGTTGTTATTAAATTCCCTGTTCAGATTACTCCCGAAGCACGGCAATTATTTGATGCTGTTGAATCTCTGCCGGATAGTTCGGTAATCTTCTTAACCTTTGATTATTATCCATCAACGCTGGCCGAAACGGAGCCGATGTCGGTCGCCGCCCTAAACCAGATGTTTCGTAAAAACATGAAAGTGGTTACCATGACCACCGTTCCTCTTGGTGGACCATCGATTGCCGAAAGGGTGACAAGAAAATTGGCGGAAAAATACGGCAAAGTTTATGGTGTCGATTATGTGAATCTGGGGTATAAGGCAAATTATGTGGCAGTCCTAAAAGGGATGGGAAGCTCAATCGAGGCGATATATCCAGCCGACAATACCGGAACGATGCTAAAGGATTTGCCGCTAATGCAGAAAGTCAAAAATTATAATGATGTCAAATTTATCTACGTTGTCGCGGATAATGGAATAATTGACTATTGGATTTCAATCGTAAATGCTCAATACGGCACTCCCGTTGGCGCGGGCGTTACGGCAGTGATGGCGCCGAAGATGTATTCATTTGTCGAAGCTAAACAATTAACCGGGCTCTTGGGCGGTATGAAAGGCGCGGCGGAATATGAGCGTCTGGTCAATCATGAGGGAAATGCCATCCGCGGAATGGATGCACAATCAATGGCGCATTTATTGATTATTTTCCTTGTGGTCATTGGGAATATTGGATTCTTTGCTACGCGCAAACTCAGGCGAGGGGCTCAGGGATGACATTCTTTGGACATTTTGAAATCTGGTTGAGCGCTTTTCTGGTGTTGTCGCTATTTTCGTTTCTATACAAAGACAATCCGTTTTATAAAATGGCAGAGCATATTTTTGCGGGACTCTCGGCAGGGTATTATGTCGGCCTAATCTGGCAGGCGGTAATAATACAGCAATTGGTCAATCCCATGTTTGATCAAGGACATTGGTGGCTGGTTTTCCCGGGTATTTTGGGAGCATTGATGTTTGCCAGATTTTTTTCCAAATGGTCATGGATCAGCCGGATTTCTCTGGCCTTTGTGATTGGCAACACCGCCGGCGTTTTCCTGATTTCTCAATTGCACGGATTTGTCCTGCCTCAGGTGGTTTCAACTATGATATCATTGAATCCTGCTCAAGGATTTGCGGCCACATTATCAGCCTTGGTGATTGTGATTGGAGTTATTTCAACCTTAATCTATTTCTATTTTTCCAAGGAACATACCGGCATTTTGGGAGGTACGGCCAAGGTGGGAATTTGGTTTATAATGATTTCATTCGGCGCTCATTTTGGATATACCGTGATGGGCCGTATATCGCTCTTAATCGGACAGGTGCAGTTCCTTCTTTTCGACTGGGGCGGAAGTATAAAACAGATTTTTTGATTCTTCCAAAACATCATTAATTGTTGAACAATAATAGGCCAGAACCCTGCCTATTTCCATGCCATGGAAATGGATAGGGGCTTGGTATTTTCTGCTATTGATCTAATTGCATTTAATCACTAAAAATTAAATTGCCTTTTATCGCAAATAATTCCTATATTGGCTCGGATTTTTACGATGAAAGAAAAACTGAAAATAATCATTCCGGTTGCCGGCGAGGGGACCCGGATGCGGCCTCATACTTATACTGTGCCTAAACCTCTGATTCCGGTAGCCGGTAAAGAAGTGTTGGCTCATGTATTAGAGCCGCTTTTTGCTCTTGATCCTGAGGAGGTCTATTTTGTCATTGGACATCTGGGAGATAGAATTGAGGAATTCGTTAAATCAACATACAAGATTAAAGCTTGTTTTGTAGAGCAAAAAGAGCTTCTTGGACTTGGCTTTGCCATTCATTTAGCTCTTCAAAAAATAGATTCAGGTCCGGTTTTGATTATTCTTGGCGATACTATCGCCCGCACTGATTTTTCCGAATTTGTCAAGAGTGAGGGCAATGTTATTGGGGTAAAAGCTGTCAAAGATCCCCGTCGCTTTGGCGTGGCGGTGGTCGATAATGGGAAAATTATTGCTGTTGAAGAAAAGCCACAAACGCCCAAATCAGATCTTGCCCTGATAGGTCTATATTATTTTCAGAAAATTGATGCCCTAAAAGCTCA
The DNA here is from genome assembly GCA_020058225.1 of Candidatus Zixiibacteriota bacterium. Lineage (GTDB taxonomy): Bacteria > Zixibacteria > MSB-5A5 > GN15 > PGXB01 > JAGVEJ01. The sequence continues at coordinate 3,569 of JAGVEJ010000129.1, forward strand.
GCTGGCGCGGCTGATTGCCATGGGAAAAAAATCCAGCGGTGAAATACAGCTAACCGACGCCCTCCAATTTATGCTTAATTCGGGCGAGTTGTTTCATCCCTTTATTGTCGATGGCTGGCATGATTGTGGGAAAAAGGATGCTTTTCTGGAAACCAACCGGGTCCTTCTTGCAGAATCGGCATTTGTCAGGGATTGTCCGGGGTCCATAATCATTCCCCCCGTTAGCATTGCGCCATCAGCGGTCGTTGAAGAATCAATCATTGGCCCTAATGTTTCAATCTCCGAGGAAGCCCGCATCAATCGTTCCATTATTCGGGATTCCATTATCTGCAAAAGGGCATCTATAGATTTCAGCATGCTTGAATCTTCCATTATAGGGGAGCGGGCTGTGGTCAAAGGCAAATTTAATCATCTCAATGTCGGAAATTCCGTCGAAATAAGTTGATATTTTATATACAAGGAGCAGTCTCATGTCTGAAGGAAATTTCCTTTTTACCTCTGAATCTGTAACCGAGGGTCATCCTGATAAAGTCTGCGATCAGGTTTCTGATAGCGTCTTGGATGATGTAATAAGACAGGACAAAAACGGCAGAGTCGCCTGCGAATGCTTTGTCACCATCGGGCTGGTTGTTGTCGGGGGAGAAATCACAACCACCGCTTATGTGGATATACCGAAAATCGTAAGAGGCCTTCTTAAAGAAATCGGATATTTCGACCCGGCCATGGGTTTTCATTACAGCGCCGTTGGAATACTGAACGCCATTGGCTCACAATCCCCCGATATAGCGCAGGGAGTGGATACTGGAGGCGCCGGCGACCAAGGGTTAATGTCGGGATACGCCTGCCGTGAAACCGAAGAATTAATGCCCATGCCTATCATGCTGGCGCATAAACTCACTAAAAGAATGGCTGAGGTCCGAAAGAAAAAAATATTGCCTTATCTTGGACCGGATGGCAAATCGCAGGTGACAATTGAATATCGAGGAGGGAAACCTCATCGTGTCTCTGTGGTAGTCATCTCTGCCCAGCATACTGAGGCCATATTGGACCCCGCCGGTAAAAAAATTAGCGAAAAGGCGCGGCAAGAATTGATCGAAAATATAGTTCAACCAATTATTCCGAATGCCATGCTGGATGGCGACACCAAATACTATGTCAATCCAACCGGCAAATTTGTGGTTGGCGGACCAATGTCGGACACCGGCATGACCGGCAGAAAAATTATAGTTGATACCTATGGCGGCATGGCATCGCACGGCGGCGGCGCTTTTTCGGGCAAAGACCCGACCAAAGTGGATCGCTCGGCATCATACATGGCCAGATATATCGCCAAGAATGTCGTGGCCTCCGGACTGGCGGAAAAATGTACCATTCAGCTGGCGTATGCTATTGGTGTGGCCGAACCGGTATCGATTATGATCTTCACCGATAAAACCAATAAAATCGAAGAAAAAAGACTGGTGGAATTGATAAGAAAATATTTCAACTTGACCCCGCGCGGAATAATTGAGAGCTTGAATTTACTCAGACCAATCTATCGCAAAACCGCCGCCTATGGTCATTTTGGATGGAACGATCCCGATTATACATGGGAAAAGACCGACAAAGTAAAAGACCTTCTAAAGGATGCTTAAATCATGCCTAAAATAAAACATGATATCGCCAATATAAAACTTGCCCCGCAGGGGAAACTTAGAATAGAATGGGCCGAACGCAATATGCCCGTTCTCCGCTTAATCAAAGAACGGTTTCTGAAAGAAAAGCCGCTTAAAGGTATTAATATGGCCTGTTGTCTCCATGTTACTACCGAAACCGCCAACCTGATGATTACCCTCAAAGCCGGTGGCGCCAATGCCGCGCTGTGCGCTTCAAATCCGCTTTCCACTCAAGACGATGTGGCCGCATCGTTGGTGAAAGATTATGGGATTTCGGTATTTTCCATTAATGCAGAGGATAAGAAAACATACTACAAGCATATCAATCAGGCGCTGGATTTCAAGCCGCAGATCACTATGGACGATGGCGCCGATCTGGTTTCAACTCTGCATTCAGACCGAAAGGAATTGCTGAAAAATATAATCGGTGGCACCGAAGAAACCACCACCGGCGTGATCAGATTAAAAGCCATGGCTCAAGATGGCGCTCTGAAGTACCCTATAATTGCCGTCAATGATTCCAAAACCAAACATTTCTTTGACAATCGTTATGGTACCGGCCAGTCAACCGTCGATGGCATTCTGCGTGCCACCAATGCACTTCTCGCCGGCGCCAAGGTGATTGTCGCCGGATATGGTTGGTGCGGGCGTGGATTCGCCACCCGTGCACAGGGCATGGGGGCGCATATTATTGTCACCGAAATCAATCCGACCAAAGCGATCGAAGCGGTGATGGATGGTTTTGAAGTTATGCCAATGGCGGATGCCGCCAAAATCGGCGATATTTTTGTCACGCTAACTGGTGATATCAATGTTATAAGGCGTGAACATTTTGAAAAAATGAAAGATGGCGCCATTGTCTGCAATTCGGGGCATTTCAATGTCGAGATTGACCTGAATACTCTTGAAAAAATAAAGACCAAGAAACGCAAGATCCGCAATTTTGTGGAGGAATTCACGCTTAAGAGCGGCAAGCGAATCAATATCCTTGGAGAAGGGCGTTTAATTAATCTTGCCGCGGCGGAGGGACATCCGGCGATGGTAATGGATATGTCGTTTGCCAATCAGGCGCTTTCGGCGGAATATATAGTGTCGCATCATAAGAAATTGAATAATCAGGTCTATGTTGTACCGGTGCATATCGATGATGGCATCGCCTCGCTGAAATTGAAATCCATGGGCATCCGAATCGACAAACTCACCCCGGAGCAGAAGAAATATTTGGCATCGTGGGAGATGGGGACGTAGGGGGGGTATCCGTCATGAAATCCGCCGCGGCGGACTGACGGCGCGCAAAATAAATATTAACCCGCTTGGTGACCCACACCGCCACAGACGGACGGTGGTTTTATTGATTTAAACAATGCCCGACTACTACTCTAAAAAACTCTCCGCGCGGCGCCTGATGAAGGCGTATGAATGCGCTCCCGTACGTGTCCGTCAATATCTCGATGCCGAAATCGCCCATGTATGCGACAAAATCAAACCTAATGATACCGTCCTCGAACTTGGATGCGGTTATGGGCGAATATTGCCCATGCTCGCCCAAAAAGCTAAACTGGCCTATGGCATTGATACATCATTATCGAGTCTGATACTTGCCAAAGAAACACTGGCAATTTATAGCAATATATCTATGTTGAATCTGAACGCTGTCCAACTCAGTTTTCGCGACCATACTTTTGATATGACTATCTGTGTTCAAAATGGGATTTCTGCTTTTCATGTGAATCAAAAAGATTTGATCCGCGAAAGCATCCGCGTGACCAAACCGGGCGGCATTATCCTTTATTCCACATATTCCGAGAAATTCTGGAATGACCGTCTGGAATGGTTTGAGAGACAATCGCAGGAAGGTCTGTTGGGCGAGATTGACTATGAAAGAACGGGGAATGGAAATATTGTCTGCAAAGACGGATTCACCACAACCACCGTCAACCCGGCGCAATTTATAGAATTGATGAATGGCATAGATATCGATTGGCGTCTGGAGGAAATTGACCAATCCAGTCTATTTTGCGAAATGACAAAAAATAATTTGTAGGGACGTATGGCATACGCCCTGCCTTGGCCTATGTATGCAACTATTTTCTGGATGCTGGATCGAGTCCAGCGTGGCACTTTCCGTGTCTTGGTGTTTAAAGAGTATGCATTTTCCCGTTAGTGGGGTTTTTTGCAGGTGAGCAGGGCGCATGCCATGCGCCCCTACCTTCAAGGCGCGGTCATAAGTTCCTGCTGCTGATCGAAGCCCCAAGCGGCAGGCAAGCGCAGGGCGGATGCCCTACAATGAATGGGCATAACGTCGATGGATGTGGCACGGTTTCGATATTCTTTGTTGACAATTCATGCTGAGAAGTGATATTTACTATATGAATAATAAATCAATTAATAAAACGAATCTAAAATTCCACCCCCTCACCATTGACCGCTGGAATGATTTTGGCAAATTGTTCGGCGAGCGCGGCGCCTGCGGCGGGTGCTGGTGCATGTCGTGGCGGTTATCGCCAAAAGAATTTACAAAAGGAAAAGGCCATGGCAATAAAAAGGCAATGCAAAAACTTGTTAAAGCCGAAGAGCCGATTGGAATCATAGCCTATATCAAAGACGAACCGGTCGGTTGGTGCGCGGTCGCTCCCCGCGAGAAATTCATTCGATTGGAGAATTCAAAAGTCCTGAAACGAATCGATGACCAACCGGTCTGGTCGATATCATGTTTTTTTATTGCCAAACCTTATCGCCGGATGGCTCTGTCGGTCGAAATATTGAAAGGGGTCATCAAATTCTGCACGAAGAAAAAAGTCCAAGTCCTCGAAGCATACCCCATAAAGCCATATAGCAAGAACATTCCCGCGGCATTCGCCTGGACCGGAATTATTTCCGCTTTTGAGAAAGCCGGATTTGTCGTAGCCAAACGGTGGTCGAAATCCCGCCCGATCATGCGGTATTATATTGAGAAATAATTGCAGGGGCGTGCGGCACGCGTCCATAATTTTATGAATTGCGCCCCAACATATCCTTAAAAAGTGATTGTTCAAATAGAAAATTTAGACTAAATTAGAATATTGAAATAAATATTGTAGGTTTTTGACCAATATGGAACTGTCAAAACAGGAAATTGAACGCCAAGATTTCGTTGATAACTCTATCTTTGACCTTCTTCAAAGCCTTAAATCGTCGGATAAGACGATTGAATGGAACATCGAAATGATTGGCGACATAAGAGATGTCATTCAATACTGGATAGTGGAACGCTGTGGCGCAAGTGATGAAGCATCATTCTATCCATTTTTGAAAGAGTAGATGGTAGGTCGAAGCCCTTGCGCCTGCCCGCCTGTGGCGGGGTTTCGACAGTTATAGTAAAATCTCACAAAAAGAAATAAAGAAGGGCGTATTGTAAATACGCCCTTGTAATAGCAATTTCTATTTGCGGCACACGTGCTTGTGTGCCGCATTATCTTTGATACTCTATTTCAACAACATCATCTTCTTTGTATCTGCAAAATCGCCCGCCTTAAGACGATATAGATACATTCCCGATGCGAGTTGATTGCCATTGGCATCACGACTATCCCATTGGATAGTATGTTTGCCGGCAGGCATCTCTGTGCTGATAATTGTCGCCACTTTTTGTCCGGCAATATTGAATACTTCCAGAGTAACATCAGCGGCCTGCGGCAGGTCAAAGCTGATTCCGGTCATAGGATTGAACGGGTTAGGATAATTTTGATATAGGCAATAATGGCTCGGAACGATATCTGATGAACCCATACCGGTCAAAGCCTTTATTTCAATTCTATCGCCATTTTCCGTCCAGATGAATTTTTCGGAAGTTTTAACGCCATTGATAATTAGATAGAATTGACTGCCAGGGCTTAACCTCTTATCGGTTTCCTGTGTATTATCATCGGCATAGATGGGCATAAAACCGAATTTACCATTAGCGCCGACAGTTGCCGCACCGACAATTTTACCATTCATGGTTACAGCTGTAACTTCGACGCCTTCTGAGACCATTTCTCCATTAAGAATCAACTGTGGAGAGTATAATGACACCCACTGTCTGGTTGGTTTTACATAATTATTAACCGCGGTGCGAGCGACCGTAGCCAGAGGCCGCGAATAAGAGGCCTTAGGACCAACGCCCGGGTAAACCAAAATATCCTCGGTATAAACCTTAACCCAGTACCCAAATCCAGTGGCCATGGTTGTCAATGTGGAGAATTCCGGCAGAAGTGGATCATAGGTAAGCGCAACGCTGTCGAAACCGAGAGCAACTACTATATTGTCCATAATAGAACCGAGTGCGTGTTCCGTAGAGTCAGGCGACGATGGCAGATATGAAACAAGGTTCCAATCGGCATTAAGTGGAATTGGCAGGCAGACCGGAATAGGAAGACCGGATATAATAAGCTCTCTCTCACAATCCATTCTTATCCAGTAGCCATGATAGTGGTCCAGATGCCATAAGGTCGAATAATCCATCAGATCCGGATCGAAAATGAATCCGCCATTATCATACCCCAGCACAACATCGACGCATTCCATGACCGGCGCCAACAAATCAAGAATATAATCACCGGGAGTATCGACATTCCACGAAACCAGATTCCACCCCTGATGTAGCATGATACTTCGCGGCTGTTCGAGAGGGACTTCCAGGCAGACTTCATGACGGTCGCCATTGGCTGTCCAATAAGGGGTTTGAGAGGGAATCGCCTCAAAACCATTGATGATAAATGTCAGCGAATCGCCCGGTTCGGCGCCCTCATCTATATCAAGAGAATAGGGATCATCGCGATAAACGGGCATGAACCCATATTTGCCCGGTTGAGTAACGTACCATGTGCCGCATCGGATTTTATTGGGATCATAGGCATCAATTACCGAACCAACCGGCAGTGGCGCTCCAAGGAAATTATTATCTATGCAATAGAAAAATACAAATTCCATTGTCGGCGTAATTAAAGGAATAGGGGATAGCATCACTTCAAGTCCCTCGGGGTTGCTTATATCCACAAGCATTCCTGGGTAATATCCGGGTTTATGGGCATAGATATCAAACGGCTCGTTTACCGCAATATTGCAGGCAAAAAGGCCTGATGAATCAGTCACCTCGGTAGCCAATTGCGTCCCGCGCGGAAAATCAATCCATAGCTCAACAATAGCTCCCCCAAGTGGCTGTCCCAATGTATCAATTACCTGACCGCAAATTCCGGGCGGTGGCGATATCGTTGAATCATTTTCCACAAACCAGGTAACAGGGCTAAATAGAGGAACCGGATCCTCAAATATCCAGTCATATACATAACCGGGCGGGTCAGCCATTTTCATCGTAATAAATCCGGAATCATTGACATGCCCCTGCCATGATAAGACCTTTATCTCACCGAGACCCGGCCAATAACCGTTATCCATGGCAATGCCGATATAACTGAAAGTATCCGGCAATATGCCATCCCATCCGGCAACATAGGCCAACTGGAAGAGATCCCAGAAAGAGCGGAATTGCGCCGTAGGAATTAGGGCCGTATCATCCCATGAAATATGAACATTGCCCTCAAAGGCGAATGGCGATGACCAGATGGAACGATAAATGGTGTATGGGATGGTATCATTGTTATTGGCATAAAGGTCTATGGAGAAATCAGAATTTGGCCGTAATTTTTGGATTCCATTATCATACCAGACTCCCGGGCCGGAAAGTTCCACCCGGAAAAATCCCAATGAATCCAGATATACATGCAATATCACCAACTCACTATCGGTATATTCATAATCTGAAACCGCAAACCAAATCGGGATGTCGCCAACTTGGGTCGAATCCGGAGTAAATGAGAATACCGCAGTATTATAATCCAGCTGATTAAGGTTGGCATTGGCCGGCATTGGATTGGCAGTATAGAATAAACTATCATTATAGTTTGGGTCATAAGCATAAAGCACAAGGTTGAGAGTATTTCCGACCGCTACTCCCAGATTGCCGATTGACCACAAATTGGGTGGAAGATTGACAGTATCCTGAACATCAATGACGCTAACCACTACATATTGCACATCTCTAAGGCCATTGTTGTCATAATCGATTGCGCTGAATAAAATGGAATAAAATCGTCCTCCCGGCCATCCTTGAGAGGAATCAGGAACGAAGAAAAAGTATCCCGAGTCGTTGCCATAGTCGTAAAAATATGAATTATTGGGGAGGTCCTCTGCCGTTAAAATTACCGGTTCATAATCGGGATCAAAAGCATGTACCATAAAAGCCAAAGTATCGCCTTCGTGCATTAAATGCGGAGTGGAAATATAATCCAATACCGGCGCCCGATCGCGGTTGAAAACCTGATATATTACCTTTTCAGTGTCAGCTACGGTGCCATTGGAGGCAATAAAAGAGATTTCATAGGAAACCATATAAGGATCACCCTGATTATAATCGGGACAAAAAACAAATAAACCGCCACCGGTGCCGCTATCGATGAAAAATGAGTTATTCGGAAGTGGCGCCGCCAATAATACCAGCGGATCAGGCGTAAAGTTGAAGGCTCTTACGCGAAGAGAATCGCAACCATTTCCCTCATAGATTGATATCGTATCAGGAAGGGAATCCATAACCACTGAGCCCAGAATGGCCAAAGTGTCACCCACAATATTCCAACATTGCCTAAAGAAAGTCGGCTGGGGCGCTGGTAGATCATCAAAAATCCAGTCGTAAGAATTATCATCCATATTGCCTTGTTCTGTACAGAAAAGGCCGGAATTTGATGCTGTTTTAGCATGCCAATTGAAAATTTTTATTTCACCCAAACCGGCGGGGTAACCATTGCTCATGGCGACTCCGGTAAAATTGAATCTATCCGGTAAGCCATTACCCCAACTTTCAAAGTAAACCAAGTTTAGAAGATCCCAAAATCTTGGCGGATTAAGAGCGGCATCTTGACTATAGAATTGAGGGTATGGAACATATTTCTTAATTGTGGCTGTGTCAAAATAGGGCGTTCCATTTGTAACTGCTCCCTCAAGCCATGTCAAGGAAATACTTCCCGAAAAAGTAAACGGACTTGACCACGTTGTGCGATTCGTACTAAAGGGAATAATATCATTATTGTTGCTGTAAAGATTAACCGTGAAAAATAGCGAGTCCGCTATCACGCTGTCATTTACAACTTCGGAGCGGAATGTCATGCCGCTTGTGGCCTGTGTCATAAACAATAAACAGACCAAAGAAAAAAGGAGGAATAGTTTTGTCCTCATCTGACCCTCCGGTGTTTAGTTTTAATACACTAAAATTTTGTTTTCAAACCAATTGACCATCAAATTAAGAAACACATAGCATTAGTACAATAATTCCCCCATTATAAACATCCAAATGTTCCAATGACTAACACTAAAGGATATGTATAAAACTCCAACTTAGAAAGTTGTCCCTTCTAAACAAAAAATTAACAAGAAAATGGATTTATGTCAAGATAATTATATAGCAAAGGGAATAAAAAAGGAGCCCGGGCGAATAGGCCCCAGAGTGGGGTAGGGAATCGAGCACACCCGCCGCCCGGGCAATAACAATTTAATAACGTTGACAGAATTTGTCAATCAATATGACTAAAATAATCTTGATTTTGATCAGTGATATCATGGGCAAGAATGTGAATTACAATTCCCTTGCGATATTCCTAATCTTATGGGAGAAAATATGTTGCGGGGAAATCTATCATCATCTATATTGAGCCTAGAGTTTATCTGGATTTTTTGTGCCTTGGGGAGTGTTGAAAAACCCTCATTAATAGGTAAAAGTATATTTTTGAGCAATGGAACGCCGGAACTGTCTTGCTGGACTCGATCCAGCATCCAGAAATCA
>JAGVEJ010000021.1 GCA_020058225.1 Candidatus Zixiibacteriota bacterium
ATTACCATTCCAAAGGTAAACCAGGGAAAATTGAAATTAATCCTACCAAACCATGCATTACTCAGTATGACCTGTCGCTGGCATACACTCCCGGCGTCGCCCAGCCATGCCTTGAAATTCATAAAAATCCGGCTGATGTATATAAATATACATCAAAGGGGAATCTTGTCGCAGTAGTTTCTAATGGAACTGCCGTGCTGGGATTGGGAAATATCGGCGCCGCCGCCGGAAAACCTGTCATGGAAGGCAAGGGGGTACTATTCAAAAGATTTGCCGATGTTGATGTTTTCGACATTGAATTAGATACTGAAGATCCCAATGAAATTATTAAATGCTGTCAGCTTCTGGAACCGACCTTTGGAGGCATCAATCTTGAAGATATCAAGGCGCCGGAATGTTTCCTGATCGAGGAGACTCTCAAGGCAACTATGAAAATTCCGGTATTCCACGATGACCAACATGGCACCGCCATAATTTCCGGCGCCGCTCTGCTGAATGCATTGGAAATTGTCAAAAAAGACATTTCCAAAATTAGGGTTGTATTTTCCGGGGCCGGTGCGGCCGGAATTGCCTGTGCCAAGTTGTATTTGGCGCTGGGCGTGAGACTGGAAAATATTCTGATGACTGATTCCAAAGGTGTAATGTATGAAGGGCGCGGCGATAAGTACAACAAATACAAACAGGAATTTGTCCGCAAAACCGATTGCAAGACTGTTGGTGATGCTCTCAAGGATGCTGATGTCTTTGTCGGCGTTTCAATCGCCAATACGGTGACACAAGATATGGTCAGAGTAATGGCCAAGGATCCAATTATATTCGCCATGGCCAACCCCGATCCGGAAATAACCTATCCCGAAGCAATCGCCGCTCGCAAAGATGCTATTATGGCCACCGGCCGTTCCGATTATCCCAATCAGGTAAACAATGTGTTGGGATTCCCCTTCATTTTCCGCGGAGCGCTCGATGTTCATGCCACCGCCATCAATGAAGAAATGAAAATTGCCGCAGTGAAAGCTCTGTCCACACTGGCCAAAGAGGATGTCCCTGATGAGGTTGCGCGCGCCTATGGTGTGGAGCATTTCAAATTCGGCCGTGAATATATTATTCCCAAGCCGTTTGATCCCCGGGTGCTTATATGGGAAGCTTCCGCGGTAGCTCAGGCCGCCATTAAGAGCGGCGTGGCTCAACTGAAAATCGATATGGAAGAATATAAGCATCAATTGGAGCGTCGTATTGGAAAAGGGCGTGTTATAATGGGTGTCCTTTTTGATAAAGCCAAGAAAGCCCCCAAGAGAATAGTGTTTCCGGAGGGATATTCCTCTCGAATATTGCGCGCCGCCCGGATCGTAGCCGAAGAAAAAATCGGCATCCCCGTCGTATTGGGGAGTGACGAATCAGTCAAAAAGTTGGCGGCGGAGCACGAAATCAGCCTTAATGGGATTCAGATTGTGGATCCGGAAACCTCGCCCAAGAAAGAGCTCTATGGCGAAAAATTCTTCGCCAAGCGCCAGCGTCATGGCGTCACACTGGATAGCGCCGTTGCCACTATGAGCGACAACACCCATTTCGGAATAATGATGCTTGAGGCGGGTGATTGCGATGCTGTCCTGTCCGGCGTTACTTCAGAGTATCCCACAACAATTCGTCCGGCCCTCCAGATTATCGGATTAAATCCCGGAATCAGCCGGGTGTCGGGATTATTCGCCATGATTCAGAAGGACAACGTCTATATGTTCGCCGACACGACCGTTAATATCGACCCGACGGCGGAAGAGATGGCGGAAATAGCGATGAGCGCGGCCAATGTCGCCCAAGCTTTTAACATCGAGCCGCGGATAGCGATGCTATCATTCTCCAACTTCGGTTCGGCGCAATATCCGGAATCAGAAAAAGTCGCCAAAGCGACGGAGATTGTGAAGCAGAAAGCTCCGCATCTCGTAATCGAAGGGGAAATTCAGGCTGACGCCGCTTTGATGCCGGAATTCATGAAACGGTATTATCCGTTTTCTAAACTTCAGGAAGAAGCGAATGTCTTCATATTCCCTGATTTGAATTCTGGAAATATCGCATATAAGCTCTTACAGCGTCTTGGCGGCCTGATTGCGGTTGGTCCGATACTGATGGGGCTTTCCCGACCGGTACATGTTTTGCATCGCACTCTGGATGTCAATCAGATCGTTGATATGGCCGCAGTAGCTGTGGTTGATGCTCAGGAAAACGAAAAGAGAAGACGCAAATAATCTGCATCAATCGATATGTCGAAACTCCTCCAAAGGGGGCAGGCACAGTTTCGACCTATAAAACTTGGGGCACTGGTTGAAACCGGCGCCCCGATTTTTTTTGCTCGCGTTCTGTCATTCCCGCGCAAGGGGCTTGTTGAAAAACCTCCATTAATAGGAAAAATCATATTCTTGGGTAATAAGACATAGGAATTGTCTTGCTGGACTTGATCCAGCATCCAGAAAGTAGCCGCATAAGTGCAAGACAGTAGCCGCTTTCTGGATCCCGTGTCAAAGCACGGGATGACAGCTGGGGTACGATGAAAAACTTGCATGAGTACAATTGCCGTAACATACACTTTTATAAAAGTCCCGGTGGGGAGGAAAACC
>JAGVEJ010000240.1 GCA_020058225.1 Candidatus Zixiibacteriota bacterium
GGCGACCTCCTTATTAGGGCTATTCGTCTCGCCAATAGAAGCATATATATAAAATCAAGGTCCAGCAGTTATTTGTCCGGCATGGGAACTACGGTGGTGGCGATGGCTCTTGAGGATGACCTTTTGCATACTGCTCATGTAGGGGATAGCCGGGCTTATCGATTGACGGAATCGGGCTTGGTGCCGTTGACAACGGATCATTCCTGGGTGGCGGAATTGCGTCAATCGGGGCAATTTTCTGCGGCGGAGGCAGAACAGATTGTGGGCAAGAATGTGATAACCCGCGCTTTAGGCGTAAATGATAGAGTGGAGATAGATTTCCGTTCTATTAAGGTCCAACCGGGTGAAATATATATTCTTTGCACTGACGGTCTTTGCGGCTACGCTGATGATGCGGATATATTTTCGGCGGCAAAATCATGCGGGAAAGATATTGACAGGATTGTTAATACATTAATTCAACTGGCCAATGATCGCGGCGGACAGGATAATGTTACGGTTATTGCAATAAGGATAGATGAGGTTTTGGGCGAATCAACTTTGGTACAGGTCGAGCCGGTTACTATTTCTTCTGAAAGTGATGAAGCCCTATTTCGCGAAAATGAGATTCTCGATAACCTCAACAATCGTGTCAATCGGACTCAGGAGGTTGTCCTTGAGCCCGCCCGCGAGCAGGGGAGAGGACTTCCGCTTTTTTGGATTTTCTTAATTTTCGTTATTTTCGCGGCGGCAATAATCTATTTGATTGAATATAAATAGCTCGACTATGGCGGGTTCGCACCCTACATGCTTTTTCAATAGTCCCCTATATGTTGGTTTTTGATGAACTTTCCGTGGATTGAAGGCGTTTATTTTAATTGACAATGCAGTCTAAGGCAATATATTAGGCAGACAGAATTATTTTGACGCGCCCATAGCTCAACTGGATAGAGCGTCTGGCTACGGACCAGAAGGTTGGGGGTTCAAGTCCTCCTGGGCGTGCTTTTTTATTGGTATGGGCTACCCCATCTCGGCGGTTACTTTTTCGAGGCTTTCGTTTGAGCCGACCAAGACCAAAATATCGCCGGATTCAATAACAGCTGAAGGGGATGGATTTATCTGCATGATTTGGCTTGGTTTTTTTATCCCAATGACAGTTACGCCGAATTCAGCCTTGATGCCGGAATCAATTAAGGTTTTGCCGCTAAATCGGCAATCTTCAGGAATTCGTACTTCCTCAAAGCCGAGTCCCATACCGCTAAAAGCGGTCATCTGCATAAAATCAACCACATTGGGTCTTAGCGATGCCATGGCCATACGAATTCCCCCAAGAATATGGGGGGAAATGACAGAATTGGCTCCAGCCCGTTTGAGTTTCTTTTCCCCTTCGGGTTGATCGGCTCGCGCAATAATATAAAGGTTTGAATTTATATGCCGGGCGGTTAAAGCCAAATAGACATTGTCGGCTTCGCTGGGCAGAGTTGATACCAAGGCTTTGGCTCTGTTTATTCCCGCCGCAAGCAGAATTTCATCCTCGGTGGCAGGTCCATTTACAAATGGGATTCTGGTTTTTTCCAGTTCCAGACAAATTTGATTATCATTTTCAATGACGACAAAAGGGACTCTTCGGCGAAGGTATTCCTCGCCGACTCTTCGGCCGACTCTGCCATATCCTGCAATGATAAAATGATTGGAAAGTTTCTTTATATGAGTTTCCATTTTTTTTCTCCCGAGAATATTTTTTAATTCTCCCTCAATGATAAATTGGCCAATGGCCGAACCGACAAAGGCGGCATTTGTCACCCCGCCAATTATAAGAAAAATAACAAAGATTCTTCCCGCTGGATGCAAAGGAGTGACTTCCCCAAAGCCGACGGTGGAGAGTGTTATTACGGTCATATAAAGGGCTTCAATAAACCCCATGTTCTCGATAATGATAAATCCAATAATCCCAATAACCAGAAGCAGGATAAGCGCCATCAAGGCGAATTTCAATTTCCTTGTCGGGGTAAATTCAAAACCGTTATTCATTACTGAAATTATATGTATGCAATAAATACGATGCAATATTAAAACAAATGGTGTCAAAGCTTGACTAACATTTTTGCATCCCAATTGACAGTCTAATATGAGAATATATATTTGGCGGGATGAGGTTAAATAATGAATAAGGGATTATTTCTTGTGACTCCCCGTTTGGACCCCTATGTTAATATGGGGATGGATGAATATTTTTTTGGGGAAATAGAAAAATCGGAGTGTGAGTTCATTATTATTCTTAGGCTCTATACATGGGATAGACCGGCGGTCACAATTGGATATAATCAAGATGACTGTAGAGCAATAAATTGGGAATTAGTTGATGAAAGACTACCCATAATCAGAAGGATAACAGGGGGTAGGGCAATTTATCACAATGAGTCCGAAATCACCTTCAGTCTTATCGCTGATTCAAGAGTCTTTGGGGCATTCGGCAATGCCCTTTCGGCCGTGAATTCAAAGATATCAGAATCTGTGGTTGAAATACTGAATTATTTAGGGATTAAATCGTCATGGATTAATCGGCAGACAAGAATCCAAAATAATGGCCCAATAACGGCCCAATCCTGTTTCAATTCAGCGACGCGATTTGAAATTTTGTCAAATGGGCAGAAGATAGTTGGAGGGGCGCAGAGAAGAAGGGGGCGTTTTCTCATTCATCAGGGGTCACTTAAGCCAAACGGAGTTGAGGCTTTCCCAGCTATAAATCAGAAACCTCAATCGCCAATTTATGATGATATCAACCAAATACGATATGGTATAGGGGATTTTGCCGTTCCATTTTTAAATATTTTTTCATCAAATTTACGAATTATTTTTGAAAAAAGAGCGATTGAGGAATTTCAAACAACGGGACTTAATAAAATGATTGAAATCATAAGAAATGAATCTTTGAGGAAGCGATAATTATTTTTGCACATGGCAGATTATTCCAAAGTCTATAATGACAGAGGGATAGGATATGGATTTTTGATGACGAAAAAGGAAAAAATCACTTGACTTGGATGAGATAAATTGGGTATTTTATTAAACTATGGGAGAATTTTGATTTGAAATGTAGGGATTGGAGCTGACTTGAAGAAAGACAGCAGTTTAGGCGGGAAAAAGCATAATGTTTCTTTCTCTAATGTATCGATGGAGGAAAGAGATATTTAATCGTTAATGTTTTTTTGTGCTTATTTCCATTATAAATAGAATATTGTGAATAAAAATAGATTTAAGGAGGAGAGGAACATGACAGGATTGCCCAGGAAGATATTAATTATCTTGGCTGTCTTATCCGGGCTATTGATGTCAACCGCCCTGATTTTTGCCGGCTCAACCGGAAAAATTAAGGGTGTGGTTACAGATACGGAAACCGGAGAACCATTAATTGGCGTATCCGTTCAAATAGTTGGAACCACCCAAGGGGCTATGACAGACCCCGACGGGAAATATTTCATAATCTTGGTTCCGCCCGGTAAGTATGTTCTAAAATTGACGTCGGTATCGTACAGCTCGGTTGAGGTTGGCGATGTTGTGGTTTCCACTGATTTAACTACTGAAATCAATGTCAAGATGGAAAAAGCGGTTGCGGATCTTAATAAGGTTATTAAGGTGACGGCGGATAGGGATAAGATTGACAAATTTGTAACCAGCAATGAAATAAAGGTTTCGGCGGATGTTATTAAAACCATGCCGGTGCAGAATGTCGATAAAATTCTCCAGCAGACGGCTGGTGTCGTAACGACGGCACAGGGCGAGATTCTTATTCGTGGCGGTCGGCCCGGTGAAGTGGCCTATATTGTCGATGGTGTGACCATTGGTGATCCGCTTGGCGGCCAGGGTGCGGCGACGCTTGGTCTTTCATTAAATTCCGGTTCCATTCAGGAAATAAGCATTATTAAAGATGGTTTTGATCCTGAATATGGGAATGCCCTTTCTGGCGTGGTGAAGATTACATCACAAACCGGTTCGGCTGATGAGACAAATATGGGGTTGACATTCATTACTGATGATTTTGGCAATAACGACCTTAATAAATATTCAGAAGATTATGATTATATGGCCTTCAGTTTAAGTGGGCCGGACCCAATTTTGAAGAAAAAAATCCTTCCCTCTCTGGGATTGAATTTCCTTGAGGATAAGGAATTGACTTTTTTCTTCTATGCCGAAATGACCAAATCCGGGACTCCGTATAATTACAATAAATGGAGCAGTCCGACAACTTCAAAAGATTATCGCTATTTTAATCTTTTTGGGATACATATACCGGAGCGTCAAAATAATGATTATAATATAAACACAAACATTAAGATAAAACCACGAAATAATCTAACCATGATTCTTTCTTATAAAATGGCAATGAATCATCAATCGTTGTTTGAATGGGACTACCGTTATACTCCAAATACGGCTACTATAGCTGAAGTCAGCTGGCAGACGATTTCGCTGGAAACGACGCATCAGATATCCAAGAATATGCATTACTATTTACGCACTTCCTACTATACCCGTGATAATACTTACAAACCAGGCGATCCGAATAACCCGGGTTATGGATTAAATCCGGATCAATTTCTGCGATATAATGAATTCGAGAGTTTTGCGGACAATAATGGTAATGGTGTCTATGATGCTCCAGAGCCTCTCATAAATTTATTTCCCGATACAATGCAATATGGAAGAGACCTCTCTGGCCCAAGATACACAAATGATGGGATAACAGAATATAATAGATATACCGATGTACAATCGGGCAGTTTTTATACGGATTTCCGTTTCAATGATGGAAGCAGTGGGACAGGTTTAGAGGGAGAACCATTTGTTGATATAAATGGAAACGGCGTTTGGGATGCGGGTGATTATTTAACTGATACCAATGGAAACGGAGTATATGATGAAGAGCGCCGTGATGTAATTGGTTCGCGCACGGCAGAGCCATATCTTGATGGAGATGTTAACCTCGGAGAACCATTTACGGATGTCAATAATAATGGTCAATATGAAAAAGGGATTGATTTATTTGTAATGTCACCTGATCCGGCATTAAATCAGGACCTTGATCGCAATTCTCGCTATACCTATCCCGAAGAACCATGGAGACCCGGTATTCCATATATTGATAGAAATGGCAACGGTGTATTTGATTACAGAAACTATGAATATGATCCGGGTGAGGCTTATACTGATGTAAATGGCAATGGTCGATATGATAACACAGCCACCAAGGATGATTTTCTTGACATTGGTTCATATACCAATGAGACAATTTGGCATCATAGAAGTTTAGAGGAGATAACTCTTGAAGGACGTATAACCCGTATCATGGGTCCCCATGAAATCAAGGCCGGCGGGTTATTGAGCAAGCAGAAATATGTGAAAGAAGATATCCGTTCTTTGGAACAAATTTACAATGGCAGGGATGATGGCGGCAATTATCCCGGTATTGGTGAATTGCGTGATTTCTATACATTTAAACCTTGGGGCGGAGCCTTTTATATCAAAGATAATTTGGAATATGGTTCTATGATAGCAAGCCTCGGTTTTCGCTATGATTTCTATATTCAAACCACTGGGCTTGAAGAAATTGCAAAAAATGATGACCTTGGCAGCGGAGTTATTTTTGGCGATAGAACAAGATTTTCGCCTCGAATTGGTTTCTCCTATCCGATATCAGACAAAGCCAAGATTCATTTCAACTATGGTCATTTCTACCAGTTGCCAGAGTTACAATTTATGTATGACCGCAACACGACCGCGGCTGGTAAAAATGATATAATTGGAAACTATAATCTTGATTTTGTAAAGACAATACAGTATTCCTTTGGCGTAAAGTATGCCATGTCTGAAAATTATTCGGTTGATGTTGCAGGTTATTTTAAGGATGAATTTGATAAGATAAATAGCGCCGATGTCAAGTTAGGTGGCGCTTTAACCGTGCAAAGGTATGAAAATAAGGATTATGGCCGCAGTCGCGGATTTGAAGTTACCATTGACAAACGCGGTGGACGTTTGATTAATGGCGATATCAATTATTCATACGCTTTCGCTTATGGTAAGCAATCACAATCGCGAACTGCTTATTTAAGTTCTAGTGAGCTTGATAAGGAACCGCTTTCTGAAAAGCCTCTTGATAATGATGTTAGACATGCGATTAACTGCAATATTCAGCTTGTTATAGCGAAAAATAGTAAACCCGTGCTTTTTGGTTTGAGAATCCCTGATGATTGGAATCTCTCCATCGGCGGCGAGTTTGAAACTGGAAAACCCTTCACGCCGGACGCGAAGTTCCCAAATCTATATATAGCTGAAGATCGTAAGCCAGAGGAAAACTCCATGAGAATGCCGTCAATTCTCAGCATTGATGCCCGTTTTGCAAAAATGTTTACACTTGCGAAGTTGGATTGGAGCCTTATTCTCTGGATTGATAATGTTCTGGATAATAGAAACGTCCAGGGAATCTATACTGCTACGGGTCGAGCAGATACCCGACAAAATGATGGCAACAATATTCGCGGCGGGAAAGAATATGACCGTGATCCGGAAAATTGGAGACGTGGTCGCCAGGTAAAACTGGGTTTGCAGGTCAACATATAATTGGAATTCGGGAAACTTATTTAGAGGTAAAATAAATATGAAAGTGCATAAATATTTAATGGTTGTTCCCGTGATATTGATATTGCTTATGCCGTCATTATTATTGGGACAAGCCAAGGTCGGAACCACGGGAGTTAATTTTCTTGAATTAGGGGTTTCGGCCAGGGCGATGGGTATGGCTGAGGCGTTTATTGCCTATGCCAATGATGCGTCTTCAATTTACTACAATCCGGCAACATTGACTTATGCAACTGGTCGGGATGCCATGTTTACTCATATAGCTCTTCCGGCCGGAATAAATTATGAATTTTTTGGAATGTCTTTTCCTTTGGAGGCAGTTGGTGGTGTGGTCGGTGTCGGCGCCTACGCCTTAAATACCGGTGATATTTTGTACACCGATTATTTTTATCCGATGGGGGTTGATCGAAATGGCGATGCACAATATTTTAGCGCTAGTGATATAGCTATTGCGGTCAGCTATGGAAGATTTTTAACCGATAAATTTTCCGTTGGATTTACCACGAAATATATTCAGGAAAATTTGGAGCTGGAGTCAGCTTCGGGTTGGGCGGCCGACGTTGGCACTTGTTATAACGCCGGATATCGGGACTTTAAGATTGCCATGGCTATAACCAACTTTGGTCCGGATATGAAATTTATTGAAAAGGCGTTTCCATTGCCGATTAATTTTAAGTTTGGCGCCAGTATCAATGTTTTAAATAAAAATTCGCATAGTATTAATTTAGCGGCCGAGGGAAACCACCCTTCGGATAATCTGGAAAAATATAACTCCGGAATTGAATATATTTTTCAGGATAAATTCAGTTTGAGGTTTGGGGAAAGATTTAATTATGATTCAGATGGCTTTACTGCCGGCGCCGGTGTAAGACTACCAATTGGCGGTGAAATGGATTTAGCGGTTGATTATGCCTATCAGGATTTTGGATGGCTCAATCAGGTTCATAGATTTTCGCTTAATATTGGATTTTAATTAACACGAAAATGATTATACATTACAAATTGGAGGATATATATATGAAGCGGAGTTTTATAGTCATATCCGCGCTTCTGTTAAGTATATTTATATTAGGTGGTTGTTCGAAGGAGATAAAGGGGCCGCCTCGGAATAATCTCCCACCATTTGTGGATTTTGTAAATATACCGATTGACGGCGCTAAGTTTTCATCGGATACAACTATCTACTGGTATGGCACGGATGTTGACGGATATATTAAATATTTTAAATATGCGGTTGTTGAAGAATCGTTGATTGTCTCTGATCCTATAGATTATATTGAAACCACTCCCGAGGACTCAGTACCCTGGGTAACGCTGACAGTAACCCTTGATGATACGCAAACAAAAGAGAAAATTAAGATGTCGGCGAACGTAAAAGACCCCGTCAGAAACTATAAGTCATCTTATATATTCCTAACCGCTGTTGATAATGACGGCGCTATGGCTTGGCCGCCGGTATATAGGAAATTCTATAAGAATAATCATTTTCCTGATACAAAACTCGCCACTAATTTTATTTACTTACCATATATAAATGATACAGCTTACGGTTTAAGCTTACTTGAAGGAGTAACGGCCAATTTTACCGGTTTTGATAAAATTGATTATCCTCAGAATCCACCGGCGTTTAATTTTCACTGGAAAATATTTGGTCCGTATGACAGCCTGGAAATGGTTAAAATTAACAATGATTATGTCGATTCAGTCTTTTTGGATAAATATGGCGACATTCATAATATTGGCGATTCCACAGTGGAACTCACGATTGATACAAGCTTCACGGTTGATACAACCATCACGATTGATCCTCCTGATACGCTAATAGATACCACTGATACGGTGATAGATACCACATTTATTATCACAAGGTATAATCCAAAAGTGGATTTATCCGACTTGGGTGTCTGGAATCAATTTATTAAGATTGATTCATTTTCTTCGGATTTGAATAGAATGATCGAAGAATCAAACAATCCTCTTACAGGTAGTAATTGGACCACAGATACAAAGGCGAATATTTATGACGTGTTCCGGAATCAGAATCTTTCTCCTGAAGCTGATACTACCATGAAAATGTATTTTGTAATATGGTGCAAGGCTCAGGATGATTCGCAGGTTGAGGATCCGGTGCCGGCATTCAACTGGATTTCGGTTATCGACCCCAAATCTGAACGTGACGTTATTGTATTGGATTTCTCAAATTATGGAGGTTATAATTGGCCTAAGATGCCGAATATTAGTTGGGGGGGAACACTTACACCATCTGATTGGCCTACAGTTGTAAAAGATGTCTATGGTCGCCTTATTAATAATTGGAAGCCGGGTTCCTTTGACACCAGTAATTATTTGCCTAATGTGCATCTGAGTTTTAAGGACGGTACCAGTCAAGACATTGAGTATTCAAAATATAAATGCACACAGGACTATTTTGCCATTAACGCCTTGGGGCTCCCACCTGCACCTGAGACCGGGGTCAATTTTGTATCGCTGAGGGATATTCTCAAACATAAGATAATATTGATTATTAAAGATTCCCCCGGGAGCGGCTTGAGCTTTTCGGCAACGACATATATTCCGGTGGAGCAATTTGTTTTGCAAGGAATAAGCGCCGGAAGGCGCGTATGGTCGATGATGCGGACGCCTTTTCTAAATTCTATTGAGGCATATCCTCAAATGCTTGAAATGCCAATTGAATTTATGTCAACATTTAGCATTGCCAAGATTTATTACACCAGCTGGGGTGGATTCATCGCGTATAATCCTGGAAATCAAGATTGGCTTAGATTTTATGGCAGAGAGTATGGTGAGCTTGGTCAAATTAGAATTGAAGATTGTATTGGCGCCAATTCCATACTCCCCAATGTCCTACCAGACTTGAAGGTTGACACAAATCTCCTTGAAGATCGATATGTTTGGCGCGAGGGATTCGGCATTCTGCAATATCCATTCAGATGGCCTTATGATGGTTCAATGATTGCTGGAGCATATCCCGAGGTTGGATATATTGAAAAATTTTATGGAGCAGAGGCATTATACGTGTATAATTCAAAGCATGGTAAATCACAACCGGTATTCCCCATTCCGTATGAAACCCACGGAAATAACAGCCTGCGTGTTGGGTTTACAGAGGAGTCCGATGGCAAAGTGGTCGCGGTAAGACTCGACGCAATGCCCTATTTCAGGACTTCACACTTTTCATTTACATTTATTCCTATGGATTCTACCTCCATTCAGCCTGCATTTAATGAGATGATGGATTGGTTGGCGATTAATCTATATCCTACGGCCAATAAACCGTCGGCAGTTCATGCGCCGGGATTTGACGCCAATAGGTTTAAACGAATGATCCGCGAGAGTAATGAAACTATCAATCAGGAAATTATGAACAGGCTACAGAACAAGACCTATTAATTTGCAGAATTCGTTTAATTCAACCGGAATGAGGATTTTCATTCCGGTTTTTTATTTATCTGTCTTGAAATATTTGAAGTAATTTGTGTCCTGGAAATCTTGAAGAAGCAATTCTTAATATATTTTGGCCATTTTCATTTTGACCGGATAAAAAATATCCATTAGCAAGGTTTACATAGGCCTCAATAATGGAGGAATCAAACGAAATAGCCATATTGCTAAATTCAATTGATTCTTGGAGATTGTTCTCGCGACCATAGATGTAACCCAATTGGTAAGCGGCCCTGGCCTTAACATTATCAAGGCTTGATATTTGGTTGATATTAGCATAGGAAAAGGCGTCATCATCAGTCTCAATTGGTTTCGATTTTGACTTAAGAACACTGCCCAAGTATCTTTTTGCCTTTTCGAAATCACCCCATTTTGTATAAATAAGTCCGGCATCCAGCAGGAGTCTGGGACTGTTTCCAATATTTTGCCGGGCCATAATTATGGCGCTTGCAATAGCGGCGCTATCGTTATGCTGGGCAAGCGCCCTTATTTTAATAAGGTATGCCTCCTCAAAATAGGGCCTATACAGAATAGCCTGATCCGCCAGCCTTCTGGCAGTGTCATAATCTTCCTTGAGATAGAATATGGAAGCCAAATTGCTTAATGCCTTGGCATTATCCGGGAATATTTCCAACTCCCGATTGAAATAATACTTTGCGGAATCGATATTCCCAATTTTCAAAAAAGTGGAGCCAAGGTTTAGATTCGCTGAAGAATAATTATTGGTGGATGCCAAAATCTGATGATATAGGGAAATCGCCCTCGAGTATTCTCCCTTGTATAGGTAATAATTGGCCATATTAAATGACCCGTTGGCAGTGTCATCCTTTTTTAGTTGAAAAAAATTGGAAATGGAAAAAGAATAGGATATGATGCCCAAAGCCAAAATTATCATGAATGATTTCCAATGCCTTCTCCAGCTGATATTAGCAATATTGGTTATAGCGTATGGAGTAAAGATAATAATCAAGGGAATAATCGGTAATTTAAAGCGGGCATTTATAAAGAAAAATGAAATTATGGCAACATAAGTAATTATGAATATCAAAAGAAATATTAAATGTGATGTTATGTGACGATTGACTATTAGCAGTATCAGTCCAATAATAAATAATGAGAATATCAAAGCAAAATTTATGGGGTTAAAATGCAGAATGGGGTTTTCTCTGAAGAACATCGTCAGGTCGCGATTGTTTGAGACCTCATAATTATTGGCGCAATAATATAGCTTCTTTAAATATAGCGATAAGAAATCGGCCTTATTATTTGTAATCCAGTTTAATCCTTTTTGATACCAAAAGTCAGATAAGGCTGAAGCATTTAATTGTCGGCCGGTTTCTTTTTCTGCCAAATATTTGATATCATTAATACCCCAATTGGGTCCGATTGATGGAACTGTGGCAGAGAGTCCGTCCGCCTGCGCATTATTGCCTATGAAAAAATTTATCCCGCCAGAGGAGGCAATAAGCACAAATTCGTCGCCAACCATATAATTTCTAATGGAAATAGGCGCAATTATAAGAAACACGCCAATAATAAAATACACCGCATATTTAATGTATTGGTTTAATAATCGAAACGAATGAAAAATCCAGATTAAATATATTGGAAGCAGTGAAAGCATAACGGGTCGCGTTATGGCCGATAGTCCCACCATGATTCCAGTGAGCAAAAAGAGCTTTCGTTTTTTCTTGTTTAAGGCCAAGAGGAATATCCAAATCGATAACTCCATTAGAAAAGCAAATAGGGTTTCAACCAGAAGCTCGCTTTCCAAATAGATCGCCATGGGGTAGATTGCGTGCAGGATTGCGGCTATTAGAGCCTCCCTTTTTGAAAATAATCTCAGAGTGATTAGGTATGTTATTAGGACTGAAAGCAAACCGATGGTATGTCCAAAAATGCGGGCCGCCGCCAGCGAATGACCAAAAATACCATAGATAATTCCCAAGCTGTATATATATAGCGGGGCACGGAAAAAGGGATCCTGCCCAATAATATTGCCCTTTGATATTTCGAACGCCCATCTATCATGGAATAGTGAATCTATTAGAAGTTGATTCCATGTGGGGCCGGTGAAATAATACAAGAAGTAAATTATTCGAATTAAAATTCCAACCAGCAGAATAAGGCAAAAGGGATGGTTTCTTATTATTTCCCGGATTTTTGATTTCATCAATTAAATTATAATCCACGCGTGATGTTTTATCAAGCCAAGTATTATATGCAATGTTTTTCTTATATGCATAATTGGTAATATTTCTGCAAAAGGACGCAATCTCTGCATGAGAGATTTTGCACCTCTTGACAATATCCGATATTTATTTAATTTATTGATAGATATAAAATTAGATAACCCCGCCATAGGGAATGTTGCATTATCTTGCGGGAAAAAGCTATTATTCATTTGAATCCGGCAATGGCATATCGGTTGCTCAATATGTATTTGGTTTATTTGAGGAGAACCGATGCCAGTTAAATCAAAAATATTTTTCATAGCGATATTCTGTTTAATCTTGTCGGGTTTCACACCGGCAAGTGGCCAAAATGCCAGATTTTCACCATCAATTGAGAAATATATATCTTCTAAAAATCAATCTGATTCAATTATTTCAGTAATTATTTTTGCAGAAAATTCATCGGAACATGAAGTCATACAAAAAATATCCTCAAATAAATCACTCTCTTCCCAAGCAAAACATCAGACTCTAATTGAATCCTTGAAGAATATTAAAACAGAAACTCTATCCGGTATTATTATCGAATTGCAGAGAATCTGTCCCGGCGTTGATATTATTGAATATTGGATTACGCCGGCTATTGCGGTTTCGGCGCCGGCAGGAAAGCTAAATGAAATCAGTCGGATATTCGGCATATCCTCGATAATTGAAAATGCGCCGGTAGAATATATTCAGCCGGTAGAAATATCTTCACAACCGGCCAAAATTTCGTCATTCAGCAATCATCTTGAAGTTCTTAATGTGCCGGCTTTATGGCAGAGAGGGTTAAAAGGGAGAGGCCGACTTGTCTGCAGTTTTGATACCGGTGTAGAACAGACGCATCCGGCTTTGAAAAGCAAGTGGCGCGGGAATTCCGAATCCAATAATGCCGCATGGTTTGCGCCCAATTTGACGGACTCGATTCCCATAGATAAGGTGGGGCATGGAACTCATACAATGGGAATTATGGTTGGGAGTACAGACCAGGATACCTTCGGGGTTGCGCCGGATGCCGAATGGATTTCGGCGGCGGTGGTTGACCAAGGGCAGACTTTGCCCAAGACAATATCTGATATATTGGCCGCCTTTCAATGGGCGGTTGATCCAGACGGCAATTTGGCGACGATCAATGACAGGCCTGATGTGATTCTCAATAGCTGGGGAATTCCAAGTTCGGTTTTACCTCCCTGTGATGAGACATTTAATGCTGTCATAGATAATGTCGAAGCGGCCGGGATTGTAACTATTTTTGCGGCGGGCAACGAAGGACCGGCGCCAATGTCGATCAGGCTTCCTGCCGTTCGGGCATCATCGCCGTTAAGTTCATTCGCTGTCGGTGCAATTGATGACGCCACAAACGAAGTAGCGGCATTTTCGAGCCGTGGGCCCTCGAGCTGTGATAGCTCTGCTAAAAAGCCGGAGGTGGTAGCTCCCGGAGTCTTGATATATTCATCATATAAAGGCGGAACTTACAAATTATCAAGCGGAACTTCGATGGCCGCTCCATATATCGCGGGTATAGCGGCCTTATTGAAACAGTACAACCCCGACGCCACTGTTGCGGAAATTAAGAATGCAATAATTATGTCTTGCCGTGACCTTGGGGACGCCGGTGAAGATAACGACTATGGTTATGGTTTACCCGATGCGGAAAAGGCTATACAGTATTTACCGATTCCGGATAATCCGGAAGTCTATATTGCAGGGAAGGTGATCGGCGGAGATGGTATAGCAGATCCGGGCGAGACGTTTGATTTATTTTTAAGGCTTAATGAGCCATCCATGTCGGTTGAATCGTTGACCTGCACTCTAATGACGGACAATCCGGCGGCAAAAGTTGCGGAAAATAAGGCTGTTTATGTTTTTGAAAAGAACCTCGCCTATTCAATGAATATAGCGCCATTTGTGATAAATTTCGATGATACTTTGGTAAATGGCGAAACGCTTTCTTTTGGCATCATAATCCAATTTCCTTATGTCAGCGAGACAGATACATTAAATCTGCAGTTGACCGTAGGGAGGACGCCTCAAGGGAATATGCTGACACATATCACTCCCCGTATGAAATTAACGGTGTCTGATTTTGGAATGTTTGGAATGGGTATGAATTCCATTTATCAAGCTGGAGGCGACGGATTTGATTTTGAAAACTCCGGAAATATTCTGTACGAAGCGGGAATTATTGTCGGGCGAAGCGCCCTGCAATTGTCATCGTCGATAAGGGACAGCCTTGGGCGTTCCGACCAGCCTGATTTTTCGCCGATTATTCCGCTCTCTGCCGGCTTTGTCGAATCTACCGAAGAAATTCAAAGTTTTTCTCAATTCGGAGATAACCGCTCGGCTATTCCGATTCCGATTAGAATAAATCAAACCGTTATAACATCAAATAATGCGA
>JAGVEJ010000155.1 GCA_020058225.1 Candidatus Zixiibacteriota bacterium
ATGAGCCTTATTTAGCCCTTCGCAGATCTGAATAGATAAATCAATAATCTTCTCAATGGAATGATCACGCTTTTTAATAAAATCAGTCAGCGATTCGCCCTCGATATGCTCCATCACAAAATATGGCCGACCGTTGTATTCATTAACTTCATGTATAGTGATAATATTGGGATGATTTAATTTCGCCGCCGCTTGAGCCTCCCGCTTGAATCGGGCGCGGCAGTCAGCGTCCTGACAAAGATGCGGGGGAAGAAACTTGAGAGCGACTTTCCGGTTGAGCTCAGTGTCTTCGGCCAGATAGACCTCGCCCATCCCCCCGGCGCCGATTTTCTCGATGATCCGGTAACGCCCGATCATGGTATCCTTTGCAAGCTGAATCTGTGATCGAGTAATATCGTTCGAATCATCAAATGATGACATCGTCAAATCTCCCGATTTTGGCCGTCAACAGCCGTTCATTTATTTACCCGACAATCAAAAAATATCGATTTTTAATATGGAAGGCAAATGCTTTTGTTAGCGACATTTAAGTGGGTGAGGGCACACGGCGTGTGCCCCTGCATTGTGATAATAGGAATTATGTGTTTTTTTCGCCCGTTATTTGTTTTGAGTTGGGGAAATTGTCTTGAATGATAAATTGATTTCCCTTAATATGGCGTATAATTGATTTTTGAAAGAGGTTGTGAATATGGCGGAACAATATATTTTTACGATGCGCGGCTTGAATAAATTCTATGGCCAGAAGCAGGCGCTCAAAGATATTTATCTCTCTTTCTTTCCGGGGGCCAAGATTGGCATTGTTGGAGAAAATGGCGCCGGCAAATCGACGGTTCTTCGAATTATGGGGGGATTGGATGATAATTTTCAAGGAAAAGCAGAAATAAGCAGTGGATATAGGGCCGGCATCGTGAATCAGGAACCCCACCTTGATGATAAATTGACTGTCCGGCAGACATTGGAGCAGGCTTTCGCCGAGATAATGGATTTGATGAATGAATATAATCAAATTACGGAAAAATTAGCGGAGCCGCTTGCCGATAATGAGATGGAAAAGGCCATGGACCGAATGGGAGAGCTTCAGGATAAACTTGATGCCGCCGACGCTTGGAATTTGGACCAGAAGTTGAATCAAGCCGCTGATGCTCTGTGTCTTCCTGAGGATGATAGGATTGTCGGGACATTAAGCGGCGGTGAACTAAGACGGGTAGCGCTATGCAGGATTCTTCTGGAACAACCCGATCTGCTCTTGCTTGATGAACCGACTAATCATCTTGATGCCGAAACAATCGATTGGCTTGAAGAGCAATTAAAAGATTATCCCGGAACGGTGATAATTGTAACACATGACCGTTATTTTCTGGATAATATCACCAAATGGATTTTGGAGCTTGAGGGTGGTCGAGGGATTCCGTATGAAGGAAATTATTCATCTTGGTTGGAGCAGAAGCTATCCAAACTCGCCGGGGATGAAAAGAAGGATTCTCCGCGCGCTCGGGCATTGGGACGCGAATTGGCATGGATTAAAATGAGCAACAAGGAGAAGAAAGAACTAACGCGGACGAGGCTTATTGAATATGAACAGATGATAGCGCGCGAAACGGCATCAGAAAAAGATGATGGGTCAGTAATTCAGGTGGCACCCGGCCCGGAACTGGGAGAGAAGGTTATAGAGTTTGAAGATGTCTCCAAGAGATTTGGAAATAATGTCTTATTTGAGGGGCTAAGCTTTAATCTTCCCAAATCGGCAATTGTTGGCGTAATTGGTCCCAATGGTACCGGCAAAACGACACTGTTTAAGATGATTATAGGGCAGGAAAAACCGGATGCCGGCAAGGTTGCAGTCGGGTCCACGGTGAAATTTGCTTATGTTGACCAGAGTCGTGAGTTATTACGAAATGATTTGACCTTAATTGAGGAAGTTGGAGAAGGGGCTGATGAAGTATTGCTGGGTAAGCGGGCTATGCCAATCAGACAATATTTGGCTCGATTTGGGTTTCGCGGGCCGGATCAGCAGAAATTATCGCGAGAACTTTCGGGAGGCGAGCGGAATCGATGTCATTTGGCGAAAATCCTGAAGGTTGGCGGAAATTTGCTTCTGCTTGATGAGCCAACCAATGATCTGGATGTTAATACTCTTCGAATGCTTGAAGAGGCGATTCTTGCCTTTAACGGATGCGTTTTGGTTATAAGCCATGACCGATTCTTTCTGAATCGTATATGCAGTCATGTTTTGGTTTTTGAGGGCGAGGGCAAAGTCCGCTTTTTTGAGGGGAATTATCAGGAATACGAGGATTGGCATATTAAGGAATCGGGGGGGAAACCGTTTGAAAACCGGCGAAAGAGGTATAGAAAAATAGTAAGGGGTTAGGGCAGATTTTGCTTGACAAAAATTGAATTTGGTCGATATTATATGTAGAGTTACCCCTTGGAACGTCAACGTCTACAAGTGGTAAACCTCAACTTGGGAGGCGTTATGCATTTTAGATTCATCGCGGTTTTTGTCCTCCTTTTATTATTGCTTTTTATATCTGCGCCAATACAGTCCGGAGAAAAGGAATATCCCGGCGAGGATGATTTTATCATCATCGATACACCGGCGCAGATGATTCAAGAAACTACACCAGTTTACCCCGATTCGGCCATAGCCAAAAAAATCGAGGGGACCGTATGGATTCGAGCGCTGGTTGATAAGACCGGCAAAGTAGTTGAAGCGAAAGTAATCAGATGTACGACAAAAAACTGCGGATTTGAATTAGCGGCGCTGGAGGCGGCGAAAAAATGCGTGTATACTCCTGCCATGCAGAACGGAAAGCCAGTCGCGGTCTGGGTAGCCTATAAGGTACAGTTTGCTTTGGCGGAGGGTAAAGAAAAATAGTATCGTCGCAAAATTCCAGCAAAGCAGGCATCCGATGGGAATCAATCGGATGCCTTTTTTTGTGCATGGAATGCTTGTTTAGGGCAGTGTTGAAGAAGTGTATATTATGCAGTAGTGCATCATTCAGTTATATCCGCACAATTATTTTTTATCCACTTGTAGGGGCTTGATTTATCAAAACCACTCCATATTTATTCAGCGAAAGATGGGTCTGATAAATCAAACCCCTACGAAAATGTTTCCTTCTTTTGCACCAAGTGCCATCGGGAGTGTTAAAAACCCCCCAAAGTGTGGACATCTGCCATGCACGGACACGGCACATCCGGGTTTTTCAACACTCCCCATCTGCAAGGTGCCCCACCGCTCGGGGAATATTGAAAAATCCTTTTCGCCGCGCCGTCGGGAACCCCTTCCCGACGGAATTCCGACAGGAAGGGGTTCCTGATGGCGCAATTTTTGGATTTTTTCAGCAAGCCCAAGGCGGGGGGACACCAAACATAATGAATATCCAAATAAAAAGGGCGCATGGTGATGCGCCCATACATAAATATGTTTTTGCCGTTTATCTATTTTTCAAGAATCAGTTTCTCGAATTGGTCGATTAATTCGGAGAATGTTTTGGTAACGTTCTCCACCGGGTCGGGCGAGGTCATATCGATGCCGGTTTTTTTGAGAATATTAATGGGATAGTCGGAGCTACCAATTTTAATAAAATCCATATAAGATTTCAGCGCATCTTTATCGCCATCAAGAATCCGGCGCGATAATGTCATCGAGGCCGCATAGCTGGTGGCATACTGATAAACATAATAATTGCGATAGAAATGATATATCCGCAGGCAACCCAAATCTTTTTCCGGTTCAATGACCAAATCGGGGCCGTAGTACTTTTGATAAATTTCACGGTATAATTGACGCATCGACTTGGCCGATAGCGCCCCGCCGGATTCCACAATCTCATGTATCTTCAACTCAAACTCTGAAAACATAACCTGCCCATAAAATGTCCCGAGAATTTGATTGATATAATGATTAAGGAGATAGAGTCTTTGTTCTTTGGTCTCGGCTTTTTCTATAAGATATTTTATCATTATGTCTTCGTTGCATGTTGATGCCACTTCGGCGGTAAAGAGAGAATGAATGGAATAGACGAAAGGTTCATGTCGATAGGTATATTGTTCATGCATGGCATGCCCCATCTCATGCGCCAGGGTGAAGACATTATCCAGCGTCCCGGCGTAATTCATGAGGATATATGGATGAACCGCGTACGCTCCCACCGCAGTATATCCGCCGCTTTCCTTTCCTTGAGTCTCGAAAACATCAATCCAACCGGACGATAGGGCATTTTTGACATTATCAAGATATTCTTTACCAAGCGGTTTCAATGCTTCAAGCATGAGCGCCTCGGCGTCTTCATATTTAGGGAATTCCATCTTGGCTTCCGGAACCAAGGGAAGCCACATATCATAAGTATAAAGCGTATCCAGTCTAAGAACTTTCTTGCGTAAGGCAACATAGCGATGTAGAGGCTCCAGGTTCTTATTGACCGCATCAATGAGATTCGTAAAGACCTCTTTGGGAATATTATAGGTGTCGAGACTGGCATCAAGAGCGGTGCTATAGTTACGGGCTCTGGCATAGAATATGTTGGAATTAACCGATGAGCTCAAGTTTGCTCCAAGCGTATTTTCATAGGTAAGATAAGCCTTGTTATAGGCATCGCTGGCGTCTTTGCGGACTCTTCGATCGGTAGATTCCAAAAACAAGCTATATCGCTCTTTGGTTAATTCGACTTCATCTCCTTTTTCATCTTTAATGGTCGGATATTTAATGTCGGCATCGTCTATCATGGAAAATATCTGAATGAATCCACGGGTCACTTTGCCGGACATAGCCAGGAGATTCTCCACTTCCGTGGACATAATATGGGCCTTTCGGCGCAGAAGACTTTCCAGATAGAATCGATAGACGGCCAGTTTGGGATCGCGGGCTAAAAACGATTTGAGAGTATCATCGGGAATAGTCAAAATCTCCGGTTCAACAAAGGCGGATGTAGAGCTGAAATCGGCAACAACCGTGGACATTCTGTCGCCCATTTCCTGATATCCGGATACCCGGGTATCCTCGCTCTTCCGAAGGTTGGAATAAATAATCAATCGATATAGGGCAATGCTTAGTGTGTCATTCAGGATTAGACATTCGGCAAGAATTTCGGGCGCAGTTGCCAATTTCCCTTCGTATGCTTTAAATTTGGGAATTTCATTTTTTATGTCGCCAAAGGCTCTTTCCCAGGCTTCATCGGATGGATAAAGGTCATCCAGTTTCCACTTGTATTTGGCGTCAATCTGATCGCGGGTGGGGGCCTCTTTGACCTGCGCAAGAGTTGGTTGGCCATTAGTCATAAAAAGAATTACTCCAATCATAGTGAGGATTAACAGAGCGTTTTTTTTGAAAGACATTGACCCTTCTCCCTGATAAAAAGTTTGAGTGTTTGTTGTTCAAACGCATAGTTTCACCTAATAAAGAAAAAATACGCAAAAATGCAAGCAGGGTTTAGATTATTAGGGGATAGGACTAATTTTTTGGATAAAAAAAGGAAACGGAATGATTGTCAATAATTTTGTGGTTTTTCAACATGGCCTAATCAATGGAGTGCCGATCTGTAAGATTCATACATGATTAATATTTGTAATAAGAATCAATGCGATAAATCCCGACTTTAATCGGGACGGGATTTTTGATAACCAATGTAGAGCAAATAGGGGGAGGCAATATCCGAAAATGCAAGAGCGCTCGCCGCGGCGAGCACCCTTGCAACAAGACTATTCTATTATGAAATAATTATATTCTATTTCTTGATTAGAATCGTCGACCGCCGCCACCGCCGCGATGTTCTCTTCCGCCGCCACCGCCGCCATCACGATCTGTTTTAGGCAGGGCTTCATTGACCTTCAGTGAACGACCTTTTATTTCCCGACCATTAAGACCGCTGATAGCCGCTTTGGCTTCCTCGCTGGCCGGCATTTCCACAAAACCGAAACCTCTTGGTCTGCCGCTGAGCTTATCTTGCAGGATGCTTACGCTGGCAACCTTCCCAAATTCCTCAAACGCCGCGCGAAGTTCATCTTCGGTGGCCTCAAACGACAAATTACCGACATAGATGTTCATTACGAACTCTCCTAAAAAAACATTAAACAATTAAAATGATTAATATACAAAGAG
>JAGVEJ010000106.1 GCA_020058225.1 Candidatus Zixiibacteriota bacterium
AATGGTCTGCACATCATCCATATCATTGATTCCCGGAATAAAAAGTATCGGCCTCCCCATCTCGGTGGCGCGGCCAATGGCTTCGTCTATTGCCTCAAGTCCGGCAATTTTTCTTATAAATAAATTCTTCCCCTTTTTGGCATGAGCGATAAAATAGATGACCGCCCCAGATATCAACAAACCAATAATAAAAAGATTTAACCTGTTCCAGTTAATAAACTCCATCGTAGCCGAAGCGGTATTCGAAAAGGCCGATAGCGACACCCCGCCGGTATAAGCCGCCCCGACCTTATATCTATAGCTTTGTCCCTTCTCCACTCCTCGATCAATATAGAATGTTGTCCCAGGAGTCACAAATCCCGCCGAAATAAGACTGTCTATTTCGGCGCCCGAGCGAAATATCTCATACCCCGTAATATTATTGACACCATTATCATCAGCCGAAATTTGCCATTTTATCTGAATGGCTTCTCCACGATCATATTTTAGATCCTCAGCAACTACGCCGGAAGGAGGCGCTGGAATTCTAAACACTGATTCTTGGGCAAAAACCGGATTATTTGATAATAATATGAATGACAAAAATAATAAAAATCTTGTGAATTGCTCTAAGATGCGATTGATCTTATTGGGCAAAAAAAATTTCTGGTTTACATGCATTATTTATTTTATCAGCTGGAGCCAATCACCAAAGATGAAATCCATCCGGCCAATCAACAACGACATACGACTCATTACGGTATATCCAAAAGATGCGCCAAAGGTTATCATTATAGTCCAAATACCGATCTTGGCCATACCGCCCATAAATCCCTTATGCTCCTTTGAAAAGAAGAAATAGACTAGTCCGGTAAATGTTCCCACGGCAACTACTATATTGCCGATAGAATTATATACCGATGCCGAAAAAGTCGGTTGATTAAAAGCATCTGCAAAAAGTGGAGTCAGGGTATTTTCCACCTGAACCATGATATTAGATGCAAAGTAGTTGATAATATATAACCCGGCTGTGGCTCCGACTACAAATGCCAATGGCCAACGGGATATCCATCCAATTTGCGGAATCAACCGCAATAGCATCATCAAGCCCAACACCGCACCAACATAAAGTGAATAATTTCCTCTCTCTGCAACCCCGAGATAAAACAAACTATAAATATTATCCCAGAAAAGCGTGACAAACCAATAACCGGCCGAAATTCCGACAAATATCGACTCACAGACTTTGTACCACGGATTATCTTTGTAAAGAAAAGAGATAATGCCTAACGTAAAGAAGGCGGCGACCCAGAGTCCGAAGATCTGCATCTTATTCCTTCTCCCTCTTTTTCTTTTCACCCAAGAAGAAGGCGGCATTTCCAATAATGATAAACGCTATTACAATAACATGCGAAAAAGATTGCGAAACCATAAATTTGGTGCCTTTGCCGAGCTTATTGCAGGCTTTTTCAAATTCTGCCGCTCCATTTAAACCGCCTAACAATCCTATAAGTTGTCCGGCGCGCAAATATGGATACATACTGGTCGCCTGAACGGCAGTATTTCCGGTACCCATCTGCAATCCGTATCTATCCACCGCTACCTGAACCCATTCCACCGTGCCGGGATATCCCGCCGAAAGATTAAATGAATAATCAATATTGGAAAAATTCTTCACATTCCTCACCAAAGGCAATGAATCATAGGGCGTTCCGTAATAATCGTTGGGAAACATGCTTTTGAAATCTGAACCCATTCTCTGAATCACAAATTCATTGCCGGTCTGAAACCCAAGATTCACATAATCAACCCCGTATTTATAATTCTTGGAAGCCGCCTCGGGAAAAGTCATAGTCTTGCGTAGAGCCATTTCCGCCTGCTGAGGTCCCTGCGGCCATAATCCCATAATAATTACCTTTAAATCTCGTTCGATACAGAGCCGGAAAAATGTTTCTGCCATTGGTTGAAGCTCCGGCGCCGATGGCGGATCATAATCAAACGATGCCAAAACCTTCGAGCCCGGTTTCAATTTCATAATCGCATCATATACCATCTTAACTTCCGGCGAAAGGCGAATCGGCTGGGTAACCGTCATAAAGAACGGTAAAACCACGGCAATGCCGACAAACAGAAAAACTATTCTCCGCCCCACATATTTTCCCTGAATGGTTCTTATAAAAATATAAATAAGAGCCACGGCGATCAGCACGATGACTATATATGACACCGTAGGAGAAAATGCTATCGGCTTGGGAACGGCAAAATAAAGAAGCAAAGCGATTATCAGTATCGCCGAATATATCAACATATCCCTTTTCATTTATTATTCGCCCCCCAAATAGGAACGTTCAATTCCCAAAATAATTCGCAGTGATGTCGATACTATACCAAGCGCAATTCCAATAAGAATGGCCCGTTGTCCGGCGGTATTAATAAAATTCATTATCCAAGTGGCAATCGATGACGGCAAAATGCTCTCGGGAACATGAAATATTCCGGCCAAAGCATCCCCGACAGGGACACGCCCAAGCATCACAAAGAAAGCCGCCAAGAGAAGGAGAGTCGCCTCAAGGTTTCTTGCCCTGAAAGCGCGATATGATGCCGATGCCACAAAAAACGCCAACAACGCAAACATAGTCGCTGACAGCGGTGTATAAATAAACCGATAGAGCCAGTCAAAACCGGTACCACTGTCGCGAAAAGCATTCCCTTCCCAAAAACCAATAATGGTAATAAGCAGAAAAGATATAATTATTATAATAGCATAGCCCCAATCTTCTCTCCTGCGATAGATTTTATCAGCCGAAATTCTAATTAAATTCAAAGCTCCAAGCCAAATAGCGCAGGCCCCGATAATCGAAAACCAATCTGAAAACCATCCATTAAGCTGATTAAATGGCGGATGTGGAATAAAATATTGAAGGACAAAGAAAATTCCGACTACGGCTGTTATTATCAAGGGAATTTCGCGTCTCATTTTTTGCCCTTTTACACCCTATTCCAAAACCCTGAAAAATTTCGAAAGCTGAAAAATATTAAATGTCTCCAATAATGATCCAACCAAAATCGCCGCCAATATAATTGCCTTGCCAATATCCTGACCCTTTAAGGATCCCAAAAGCTTCGGCTCCCGCGATAGATATGCCGATGCCGCAAAAAGCTCTTCGCCGATCAACGTATAATCGCAGGCGGCCACAAAAAACGGCAACTGCGATGGCTGTCCCGTTCCGGCAATCTGAATGGCGCCAATCGAATTCCCTGTTTCGGAGAGTATCAGCGACTCAGCATAAAAATTACCCAATAGG
Organism: Candidatus Zixiibacteriota bacterium; assembly: GCA_020058225.1. GTDB lineage: Bacteria > Zixibacteria > MSB-5A5 > GN15 > PGXB01 > JAGVEJ01. The sequence continues at coordinate 3,285 of JAGVEJ010000106.1, forward strand.
AATACTGTCGCCGGCTTCTCGCGCACAAACATACCATCAATACCGGCCGCATAACCAAACTGATCATCCGTCAAATAATGCACCTGATCTTCATGGAATGCATCCGGCCGACCGGCTTTACTATAAGCCTCTTTAACTATTTCCTTGGCGGTGACCATCACCAGCGAGCGGCTCACCGGCACTTCAATCCATGTTTCATATTCGGCGGCAAGCTGAGCCACACGCCCAAGAATTGTCAAACCGGCTATCGTTTGGACATTGTCCACATCGGAAATACCCGGTATGAAAAATATCTTCTTCCCCATCTCGGTGGCACGACCAACCGCTTCATCAACCGCATCAAGACCGGATATTTTTCTTATAAACAACTTCTTTCCCGACTTGGCCTGATTGATATAATAGATAATGAGCCCGCAAAGAATTATCATTCCGACAAAAACATTCAGCCTTCTGGTATCAAACCATTGAGCCACTGCTTTTGCCGGCCCGACAACATCTGATTCTGATGACACCTGCCAAATTGTTTTCCCGCCTTCTTTTAGTTCATTTATTGCGGAGACTTTATAATAATACTCTTCGTCCCGAGTAACATTATTATCCATCATTTGATCGGAACCGGATGGCGCCTCGCCGATTTCCGCAAAAATCCCCCCCCTTTTTTCCGAACGGTAAATTTTATATGATGTTACCTTGCCGCCCGCGTGATCATCAACGGATAAATCCCAGCTGATTATTACCGCCCGGCCATCGTCATTGGGGTTGTCCTTGGCGACAACACTCTTGACCATCACCGGCGTAACATCGGGCGGGGGAGTGCGAAGAGTATCAATAATTACGGAATCAGTTGGAGGTTGTGATAGGGCGATGCCTACAAGAAAAAACTGAGCAATAAGACAAATTATCGCAATCTTAATCTTCACCGATACTTTTCCAGCAAAAAACCTCACAATCATAATGTATATGATGCGAGGTTCATAAAATTTATTTGTTTGCCATTTAATCGCAATATCATTTTATCTCTTATTCCGGCAATTCTCCTATCCTCCGGATTTCTAATCAACCGGAAGGTTATATAATCTAACCAGATAGTTTCCCACTGTCAAGCAGAAAAAAACTTTCCCGAAATCCAAATTTACAGAAAAGAATTTACACTTATGCCTAATTATCAAAATCAGCTTTATTTTTCAATTCCCTGTTGGAAGTCTCGACCCCATCTCATAACTAATGTGCGCCTTTAATTTTATCGTTGTGTCAGTTCCTTAGCGAGGCCCTGGCCGAGCGGTGAACTGACACATATTCCGTAGGGGTTTGATTTATCAAACCCTTGCATGTCATTCCGAATGCTGTCCCAATAAAAAACAATGTATATCATAAGTAAAACCCGCAACCCATATTGGTACCCCACCCAAAGCGAGCCAGAGGCAAGCGGTGGGTGGATTTATTCAAACCATCTGCTCAATATCAATTTCGGCATTGTTTTCCCGCGCCATAGGGAGTCCCGAGACTGTCTCAAAAGCCATGTTATAGTTGTGCCGGTTCTTGCGACCCCAATTTATTGGGGGCGTGTGAACCGGCGCATTTGTTGTACCGCAAAGACTTGCAATCGTCGGGTCACACTTTCAGATTCGCGTTGCAAATCTGAAACCAAGACCCGACGAAACTTTTTTGACTTTTGAGATAGCCTCGTCCCTCCCTACGGAATACTGTGCGCGGTTCGCCACGGCGAGTCCACATCTGCCCGTCAGCTCAGATTCTTCTTGT
>JAGVEJ010000038.1 GCA_020058225.1 Candidatus Zixiibacteriota bacterium
CCAACGGGCAACCGGGGCAAGGGGGATTAAAGAGCGGTCGCGATGGCGAGGATATTTTGATTAAAGTGCCGGTCGGCACAATTATTATAAATCTGGAAAATAATCAATTATTGGCCGATCTAAGCGAAAATGACAAAGAAGTCATTCTTGCCCAAGGCGGTCGGGGTGGACATGGCAATTGCCATTTTAAATCCTCCACCAACCGTGCGCCTCGCCGGGCTGAAGACGGTAGGGCTGGGGATAACTTACGCCTTTCGTTGGAATTAAAGCTTTTGGCTGATGTGGGTTTGGTTGGATTGCCCAATGCCGGCAAATCAACGCTATTATCACATCTTTCGGCCGCCAAGCCGAAGATAGCCGATTATCCGTTTACAACTTTGACACCCAATCTTGGGATTGTTCGTTTGAGGGAATTCAAATCATTTGTGATGGCGGATATTCCCGGTATAATCGAAGGAGCCTCGGAAGGCAAGGGGTTGGGCATACAATTTCTGAAGCATATCCAAAGGACTAGATTGATTTTATACCTAATTGATATATTTACATCGGAAGATATCAATGAAACCCTCGCCATGCTTAAAAAAGAACTGCACAATTTTAGTCCTACATTAGTCAAAAAACCGTTTATTGTAGTTTTGAATAAGATTGACTTATTAGACGCTAAAAAACTAAAGATGATTTCCAAAAACGCCAATCCCGAATATATATTATGCTCGTCTGTCGCCGGAAAGGGGATGAAACAGCTTTTGGAAAGAATTGAAAATGAGCTCGACAAACAAAGACAGAAGTGAAAAACTTGCATGGTTGGTGACACTGGCGGGCGTTGAAGGGGTTGGTCCATTCCGCTTATATCACCTAATTAATCATTTTGGTTCGCCCGAAAAAGCTTTATCCGCCTCAATCGCCAAATTAACCGAAATTCCAGGAATAGGTAGGGATACAGCCTCCAAAATTAGGGAAAATCAAGATCATAAAAAATCTTTGCGGTTCATTGATGAAGTATTAAAACATGAATGGAAATTCTTCCTTTATGATGATCCGGAATATCCAGAGCCTCTTGGAAATATTCCAGATCGGCCGCCCTATTTGTTTTATCTTGGCGAATTTACGGAAAAGGATATCAGCGCCATTTCAATAGTCGGTTCAAGGTCGGCATCTGAGGATGGGCGCTTATTTGCTGAAAATCTGTCAACTGCCCTGGCCGAAAACGAAGTGACCGTAATTTCCGGAATGGCGCGCGGTGTGGATATTGCCGCTCATCGGGGGGCATTAAAGGCAAATGGCCGGACAATAGCTGTTTTGGGTTGTTCGCTTGATATTATCTATCCCCCCGAAGCCAAAAATTTGGCGCACAAAATAACTCAATCCGGCGCTCTTTTCTCGGAGTTTCTGCCGGGAACCGCTCCTTATGGACCGAATTTTCCCAAACGGAATAGAATTATTTCGGGTTTATCGCAAGGGGTGGTTGTCATAGAGGCCGCTGAACGTTCCGGTGCTCTTTCCACTGCAAGGCATGCGATAGCGCAGAATCGGGAAGTTTTTGCCGTACCCGGCTCGCCTCGTTCTGAAATGAGCCGCGGTACCAACAGACTAATCAAGGAAGGGGCAAAATTATTAACATCAGTCGAGGATATATTTTGCGAGCTTCCCAGGCTCAAAGGTCAGGTTAGGACCGGGCAGGTAAAGCGTATTGAAGGGCTGACCGATACCGAGAAAAAGGTTTTGGATTCATTTGCTGAAGGGCCCGTGCAAATTGACAATCTTTCCCGAACGGCCGGCACACCCCTTCCCGAATTGATGCAAATTCTACTGGCTTTGGAACTGAAGGGAATTATCAAGGAATTATCTGGGAAGAGATATATTTTGAATTGACATCATGGTTCAGAAAACGGTAAAAATAGCCAATCGACTTGGGATGCATGCTCGTCCATCGGCAATGTTTGTCAGCCACGCCTCGAAATTTCAATCTGAGATTTCGGTTGAAAAGGCGGGCCTAAGAGTGAATGGCAAGTCAATTATGGGTGTAATGATGCTCGCCGCGGAGATGGGTTCGGAATTAATCATTTTTGCCGAGGGCGAAGATGAAGAACAAACGGTTGAGGCCTTGGCAAATCTGGTCAGTACAGGTTTCGGCGACCTTAAGGATCTTTAATTTATATTGATTTGCTTTATTCTTGAAAATATCATAACCCAAATTATTGGGGATAAATATTATGATAGTTCGCAAAAGAGGTTTGATTCTTAAAGGGACCCCTGCTTCTCCCGGGTTTGCTATGGGAGAAGCCAGAGTAATTTTTAAATGGGAGCAAACCATAGAAGAAAGGATCATTCCCGAATCGCATATTGATTCGGAATTATCCCGTCTTGAAAATGCCATTTCAGCCACCTTGACGGAACTCGAAGAATGGCGTGAATCCGCTGGACAGAAAATCGGCGGGCCGGTAGCCAAGATTTTTGACACCCAAATGATGATAGCCGCTGACCCGGAATTTCTGAAAAAAGTCCGTGAAGAAATCAAAAGCAGTTGCAAGAATGCGGAATATGTCTATGGAATGTTGGTTGAAGGCATCATTGAGCCTCTGCGCCAATCGAGTGATTCTTATATGAGACAGATGGTTTCCGACATCGAAGCGGTTTCCCGGCGCATTATCAGCCATTTGGTTGGACAGAGTGAAACACATCAAGTCAATTTTCCACCGGACTGTGTTTTTGTCGCCCAAGAGTTCACTCCCGGTGAAGTGCTCAGTCTTTATGAAAGGCATGCGGCCGCAATAATAACATCGGGAGGAAGCGCCATTTCGCACATGGCCTTGATTGCACGCTCTTTGCTTTTGCCGACTGTGGTAGGGGTACCACAATCGATTTTGAAGATTAAATCCGGTGATAGGTTGGTTATTGATGGAGATAATGGGACTGTAACGATCAATCCGCCTGACGAAGAATGGAATGAATTACGCCGGAAGCGCGTCAAATTAACCACGCGTCACATATCCAGACTTCAAAAATTGCCGGTTTTCCCGCCTAAAACCATTGATGGCATCGAGATTGAGTTGGCGGCAAATATCGATTTGCCGGGTCCGATCGATGAAATTCTCGCAGAACATAAAATCGGAGTGGGTTTATATCGTACCGAATTCTTGTATCTTCAGAGCGGAAATTTTCCATCCGAGGATAAACAATTTGAGGTCTATAATAGTGTCGTCGAAAAATATTATCCTCGCCCCGTTGTGGTCAGGACATTTGATCTCGGTTCTGATAAATATTTTGTCGGTGATGACTCCCGCAAAGAAAATAATCCTGCCCTTGGATGGCGCGGCATTCGAGCCGCTCTTGATATGCCCAAAATATTTAAAGACCAACTTAGGGCCATCTTGCGGGCTTCAGTGAAAAAGAACGTTAAAATTTTGCTTCCCATGGTAGCAGATACATCGGAATTGTCAAAAGCCTCGCGCCTGATAAAAACCTGCATGGTTGAGCTCTATCATGATGGCAAGGACTTCGACCATGATATCGAAATAGGCGTTATGATTGAGGTTCCTTCGGCGGCAGTGGCTTCCGAGTTGATGGCAAGAAAAGTGTCATTTTTCTCGATAGGTTCCAACGATTTGACTCAATATACTCTGGCCGCGGATAGGGATAATGACCGTTTGGCCAAAATATTCAACCCTCTCCATCCCGCTGTTTTGCGTTTAATCAAAATATCAATTGATGCCGCCAGAAATAACGGAATACCGATTGGTGTCTGTGGGGAGATGTCCGGAGATATTTTGGCCATGCCTTTGTTGATTGGCATGGGAATCAACCAGTTATCAATGAATCCTTCAAAACTACCCGATGCCTGCCGGCTGGTCGCAAAAATAAAATACAAAGATACCATAAAATTGGCCGATGATATAATCAGAATGACTTCCCTTAAAGATATCGAGGGAAGATTACTGGAATTTAACATGTCTCTAAAATAGAGGTGTCTTATGAACGCACTGGATGCGGTCGACAAAATCAAAGGAATAGACCCGTCAGGGATGTACGACAAAATTTATCATTTTCCCGAACAGCTGGAACAGGCCAAAGGAATCGGTATGGGGATAAGACCGGATATGAAATATTATTCCGGTATTAGAAATGTTGTCGTTGCCGGTATGGGTGGCTCGGCCATAGGCGGCGATTTGGTCAGGTCTTATTTGGCCGGTATCGTCAAGGTCCCATTTTATGTCTGCCGACACTATAATCTCCCCGATTTTGTGGATAACAATTCCCTTCTGGTGATTTCGTCCTACTCAGGCAATACCGAAGAGACACTATCGGCGCTTGATGACGGTATCAAGCGGGGAGCTAAAGTGGCCTGCATGACCTCCGGAGGAAAAGTGGCCGACATTGCCCGCTCCAAAGGGTATTTGTTGGTCGATCTGCCCAAAGGATATCCTCCTCGAGCGGCGCTGGGATTTTCATTTATACCGCTCCTATTTTTGATTTCCAGACTGGGATTAATTGGTGAAGTTGAAGGTGATGTCTCTGATCTAATCCTTGGTTTGAAATCATATCGTGACCGGTATGCCTGGGATAGAGAAACCGAAAAAAATCCCGCCAAATCATTGGCTTTAAGATTGCAAAATAAAATTCCTATTATTTACACTGGTCCGGAATTGACTGATGCCGTCGGCACACGTTGGAAAGGGCAGATTTGCGAAAATGCGAAATGCCTTGCTTTTAATAATCAGTTCGCCGAATTCAATCATAATGAGTTGGTCGGATGGAATGCAATTGATGCCTATCGCGATAAAATCATTGTGATTTATTTACGCGACAATGATGACCATGATAGAATCAAACAGAGAATGGAAGTTGTTCGTACAATTATCGGTAAGCAGAATGTGGATATAGTTGATGTATATTCGCATGGTGATTTCTCGCTGGGCCGAATGTTTTCATTGATTCAGCTGGGGGACTTTGTATCCCTTTACTTGGCAGTGCTGAATAATGTTGACCCGACGCCGGTAAAGGTAATTGATTTCCTGAAGGCGGAATTGGATAAGTAAAAATATTTTATAAAATATCTTGGTTTTATAGGGGTTTGATTTGTCAAACCCCTATTTTTTGAAAAAATACCTTATTGAAACTACTTGACCTCTTTTGATATATCTATTTCATTCTGTTTGAACAACATGTTTGTAGCTCAAGCATGGCTTATTTTATATAGTGGGTAATTGGCTAAATCAAATGAACTATCAACCGAAACAGGAAATAAGCAGTAACAGGCGTCTGGACGCCGGCAAATATAAAGGATGATGGCCTTGCTGGCCAGGAGTTTATTCCAATGACTGATAATCAGGGCACACCGGATGGGTTTTTGGATTCACTACACGAACGGGCCAAAGAGCTAAACTGCCTTTACTCCGTTGAAGAAATATTAAACCGGCCGGATAGGCCAATTGGAGATATTTTTGGCGATATAATTAGGGTGATTCCCTCTGCGATGAAATATCCCGAGCATTGTCGGGTAAAAGTAACCTATGAGAATAAGGCTTTCCATTCGCCTGATTTTATAGAAACGTTATGGGTAATCAAAGATGATATCTTCGACAGAGACATTATTGCAGGGACAATGAATGTATTTTATGCGGTAAGCCTTCCCAATGAAGATATTGGACCTTTCCTTAGCGAAGAAACAAAATTGATTCATACAATAGCGGACCGAATCGGCCATTTTGTGACCTATCATCGAATGAAAAGTCTCCTGCAGTCGGCCAAGAATGAGGTCGATTCCAGAAAAAAAGAATGGCGGGTAGCGCTTGACCTGCTTCGCCAGACGGATCGCAATTTATTCCTGAATATCTCAACTAAAATGCTTAACTATCTTTGTTGGAATGGAATTGAGGAAGCCAAGAGACTTCAAAAATACTACACTCCCAGCCAAAGAGGCGATGAAGATGAAGAGGTGGTCAAAGAAAGCAATGTTCCATTTGAAAAGAGAGAAGTCTCATATTCCAGTGATTTTTTAAGCGACGAGACTTTCAAAATCGCCGCCGACCACTTGAGCGATACGGAAATTATGAATATTATTCAAAAATGGATTCAGGAGGACAAGGTTAGCTTTCTGGTCAGGACTATGAACCGCAACTCATCATTGGCCGATGTCTCCGATGCGATTCGAAGATACCATCATATCGCTCCCGGCGGAATCAATCTCCCGACGGCCGCGGACAGAGGAATGCGGGTGTCATTGATAAGACGATTCTTTTCGGAACAGCTTGAATATATCAATATTGCCAAGAATTATATTAATGTCGGCGATTTCTATGATCTGCTTCAAAATGTGATATATACCTCCGACAGCCATGGGAAGCTTGGCGGAAAAACGGCAGGCGTCTTTCTGGCGAGCCAGATACTAAAAAAATGCTGTGACTCGGCGCTACTTAATAATGTGAAGACTCCAAAGACATGGTACATTACCTCAGATGTTGTTCTGTATTTTATGCATTATAATAATCTCGAAGAAGTAGTTGAGCAAAAATACAAAGAAATAAATCAAGTTCGTCTGGAATATCCCAATATAGTGCAAACTTTTAAGAATGCCGTGTTTCCGCCTGATGTGGTGCAAGGGCTTTCTGTAGCGCTCGACGATTTCAAAGATCGGCCTTTGATTGTTCGAAGCAGTAGCCTTCTTGAAGATCGCATGGGGGCGGCATTTTCCGGAAAATATAAGAGCCTGTTTCTTGCCAATCAGGGGAGTAAACAAAAGCGTCTTGATGCCCTAATGGATGCAATTGCGGAAGTATATGCATCAGTTTTCAGTCCTGATCCGATAGAATACCGCGCCGAGAGGGGATTGCTTGATTTTAATGAAGAAATGGGCATCATGATTCAAGAAGTTGTCGGAGCTCGAATCGGCCATTACTTTTTGCCGGTATTTGCCGGCGTGGCTTTCAGCCGAAATGAGTTTCGCTGGTCTCCGCGAATTAAACGTGAAGATGGATTGGTTAGAATTGTCCCTGGATTAGGAACGAGAGCCGTTGATAGGTTAAGCGATGATTACCCTGCCATGGTTTCTCCCGGCCAACCGGGATTGCGGGTAAATGTGACTCCGGAAGAGACTATCAGATATTCGCCTAAAAAGATTGATGCAATAAATCTCGCTACCAATACTTTCGAGACAATAGATGCTTCTGAATTAATAAGAAAATATGGGCATGAAATTCCAAACATTAATCAGATAGCGTCAATTAATGAACGTGGGCACATGCGGCCATTATCGGGTTTGGAAGTTGATTTTGAGCGAAGCGATTTTGTTATAACATTTGAAGGGCTGGTGTCACGTACCCCATTTGTTACCCAAATGCATGCTATTCTAAAGACACTCGAAGAAAAATTGGCAACGCCGGTTGATATAGAATTCGCCTTTGACGGAAAAGAGTTTTATCTTTTGCAGTGTCGTCCGCAATGCTACTCTGATGCCAGCGCCGCGGCGCCGATACCCAAGGATTTGCCCGAAGATAGAGTAGTATTTTCGGCCAATCGCTATGTCTCCAATGGACGGGTGCCGGATATAACTCATATTGTCTATGTTGATCCTCAGAAATATGGCGAATTAACCGATAGAGCGGAGATTCTGGCGGTCGGCAGGGCAGTCAGCCGATTGAATAAGCTTCTTCCCAAGCGTCAATTCATTCTCATGGGCCCGGGGAGATGGGGCAGTCGTGGAGATATTAAGCTTGGAGTGAGCGTTACATATTCCGATATTAATAATACCGCCGTCTTAATAGAAATTGCCCGCATGCAAGGGAATTATCTCCCCGATTTATCTTTTGGCACTCATTTCTTTCAAGATTTGGTTGAGGCCAATATCCGATATTTGCCGCTATATCCGGATGATCCCGGAATTATCTTTAATGAAAAATTCCTTCTACAGTCGCACAGCATATTTCCCGAGGTTCTCCCTGAGTATGATTATCTGGCAGATACTATCCGCCTTATTGATATTCCCGGAAATGCCAATGGAATGGTTCTTCAGATATTGATGAATGCCGATTTGGATGAGGCGGTCGGCGTTCTATCCCAATCACGGTCTGATATAGATATCATGGATGGAAAAGCTGATTCCGGCTATGGCGTTCAGGCGGCAGGCGAGGCTTGGAGATGGAGAATGCGGGTGGCGGCTATGGTGGCGTCACAGCTTGATGCGGATAGATTTGGGGTGAAGGGATTTTATATATTCGGCAGTACCAAGAATGCGACGGCAGGTCCGGCAAGTGACATTGATATATTAATTCATTTCCGAGGGTCAAAGGAACAGCGTAATCAGTTAAATACATGGCTTGAGGGATGGAGTCTTTGCCTTGATGAGATGAATTATCTTCGCACCGGCTATAAGTCCGGCGGATTATTGGATATTCATATAGTCACCGATGAAGATATAGCCCGGAAGACAAGTTATGCCGCCAAGATTGGGGCAGTCACGGATTCGGCAAGGCCATTGCCCCTGAAGAAAGTTGAAAGGTAAATCGGATAATCGTCGAAATCGAGCACGTGTTCATTTAATCATCAAAATTGGAAATGTGTTAATTCCCGATATCTATGACGCTCCTTGGGGTCTGTTGAAACAGTGTATGTTATGGTAAAGTGCATCGTTCATGTTCATCGTAGCTTCCCGATATGTCTTCCCGTGCTTTGACACGGGTTCCAGAATGCGGTGACTGTTTTGTTCTTATGCGGCCACTTTCTGAATGCTGAATCGAGTTTCGTGCTGTGCGAGGTTCGCCGTGGCGAATCCACATCTGCCCGTCTGCCTTCAGAAAGCGCCGGCAGTCCCGATGAAGTCGGGATCTCCTGCCGGAATTCCGTTAGAAAGGGGTTACTGACAGCACATATTATTTATAGGTTTTTCCCCACTCCCCAAGAGCGATTGATCTTGCAGGTCGAGACCCTTGTGCCTATCCGCCTGTGGCGTGGTTTCGACAATTCAGCTGGAAATAAATATTGCGTTTTTAGATGTTTATTGTCATAATTCGGTAAACTTATATCTGTTGGGGAGTGATGATAGAGACTATGCAGGAAAAACAATTTTATATCGATTTTCAAAATCCGCTATGATTAAATCTTCCCGAAATGCTCCGATTGGTAGCTATGGCCTTTTGCTATGCAAACTTGCATTTATGACTCTTTTGTTAATTGTGCCTCGGGTTTGTATCGGCCAAACCATTCAGCCCCCGGAAGAACCTGTCTCTATAAGTGATTCTATTGGAAATGATATTGATGCCTTTGAGAGGGAAAGATATCATTTATTTCCGGATATTGATGGGTTTAAATCGGCACAATTTTATAGAACCGCAGGCAATAAATATAAATTGAGATATTTATATAGCGACTTAAAAGGCGATCATATCAAGCAGATAAATATCAATCAAGACTTGCTGGAACAAACCGAATTGCATTGCCGATTAGCAGAAAAATATTGGCGATTGTCAGCCGATACGATGACGGTGTATGACAAATTGAACAGCCAATATTTAGTGGCGCTGAAATTTGCCGCCGATGGAAAATATGATGCCGGTATGCCATTGGCCGATGGGTTGCTCAATGAGATATCTCCGACAAAATATTCTAAGCCGATGTTGGATGATTGCCGGGATATTTGCACTATCGCCCGCGCCAAAAAATCCCTTTTTGTCCCGGGTGCCTTGCTCTATAAAAGTGGCAGGACCGATGTTCTAATTTTTGCCGGTTATTACGGTGTCTGGGCGGGCTTGGCGATTCCCGTTACTCTGAAAGCTGAAACGCCTCAGGCTTATGCGGGGTCACTTTTGGTTACTCCTGCATTATCATTATTACTTGCTAATAATCTAACCAAGA
>JAGVEJ010000202.1 GCA_020058225.1 Candidatus Zixiibacteriota bacterium
ACGTGCGCGGCAGATGTCCACATCTGCCGATAACTTCTTGCGGCACATAAGACCATTAAATCATCATTGTTCCATTTCAAGAATTATGACACAGCCTCCTTTGACACAGGAACCAGAAGGCGGTAACTGTCTTGTCCGTTTTCGCCGGATTCGGCATTGACGAACACTTATGCGGCCATTTTCTGGGTTCCCGTCCGTCTGAGCCGGACCTAATGGCTTGCGCTGGAATGACATTTCACGCGCTTTATTGCCCAAGAAATATCTATTTCCTCAATATTGGGCGTTTTTCAACAAGCCGGTTGGGGATGGGCACATTAATAATCAACCCCGTTGAGTCAAAGGCTTATAAGTAGCATATATTTCTGCAATGGTAATTGTTTTAAAATCACCAATGGCAAAATCATAATTCAGAAATGAGGCCGTGTCGCCGGCGAGAATTTCCCTTTTTTCTCCTAATATCGAAAAATTCAGTGGTTTGAGAATCATCAGGGAATACCCTCTGATGGCGGGATTTTTATCATCAAGCGATTTTACAAATTCGTTGGTATATTCATAAACAAGTTTATTATTCAAGGGCAGAATTCTTGCCATTGCCCAGTGGGCTCCCTTTTCAAATGGCTCTTCTCTTAAAAAAGATGCCAATACCCGGCCAAATTCATCGATCAGCGGAGGGATATTATAAAGAATCTCGCCTATTGCGGAAGGGGAATTCCAGCCAATACTGCCGGATTCATCATTCATTGTCCAAAAAAGGCGGCGAATCAAAACTCGAATTGTTTCCATGTCGGATTTTGCAATTGCGGCAGAGACTTTCCCCAAAGCCTCAATGGTCCTCCAGCAAATTAGCTCATCCGGATTATATAGATAAGAAATCAAAGCTCGGGTTAGGCTAAAATTCTCATTGGCCAATTCCATTAATTTGGCGTGGTCTCTTTCTTGAATGAGTGATAGCGCTATATTTTTGAGTTGTCTAATGCCGGCCATTGCCAATTCAATAATTTATAAATTATTATTTTTTCACTTATAATATTAGTCAAACCAATTGTGAAAATAAATAATATTATGCTGATGCTCGAAACTTTTTCGTCTATATTGCGCCCATCCCACCGGGAGTGTTGATAAAGTGTATGTTATGGCAAAAGAGCATCATTCAAATTCGTCGCCGTACCCCGATCTGTCATTCCATGCTTTGACACGGAATCCAGAAAGCAGTAACTGCCTTGCACTTATGCGGCTAATTTCTGGATGCTGGATTATGGAGGCTATGTCATAATTCAGCTTTGTTGCGACAGGTCTCATCCGCCATGGGTAATTGTAGGGGCGCATGGCATGCGCCCAAGTAATAATTTAAGAAGGGCGCACGCCGGTTCATTTGGGCGCATGCCATGCGCCCCTACATTGTATTAAACAAGAGGAAAACAGGGTTTTTCAACAGGTTCTGAGGCGATTTCTAATTACGGTGTCTGATCGCTTTGTTCGTCCCAGAAGGCATCTTTATAATATTCTAATTTCGGACCGATGATTGTCACCAAGTCAAAGCGAAAATCATGACCGGCAAAATTGGACTTTTCAATATATTTCTGGGCGGCCTTAATCAAATTACTACGCTTTTTCTTATTGATCTTTTCGGCAGGATGTCCAAATCTATCGCTGGTTGCCCCTTTCACCTCAACAAAAGCAATGGTCTTTTGATCAAGAATAATCAGGTCAATCTCTTGATGCCCATCCTGCCAATTCCGTTCCAATATCCTGCAACCCTTTTGGACAAAAAATATTTCGGCGCGTTTTTCAAAGGATTTTCCTTTGGTGCGGGTATTCGGCTTATTCGATATCAATGGCTATATATTTTATGATTTCTTCAACCGGGCGGAATGTCTTCCTGTGGATTTCGGTCGGTCCAAATGTCTTTAATTCACGAATATGCTGGGGAGTCGGATAACCCCGATGGATTGAAAATGAAAATTCCGGATAAAGTTCTTGATATTTATCCATGATGCGGTCGCGGGTGACTTTGGCAATAACCGACGCCGCTGAGATGCAATCACAAATGGCATCGCCCCCTATTATGGCGAATTGAGGAATATCAAGATTGGGAATGGTATGTTGCCCATCAATTAAAACAATCTCCGGCTTCTGACATAATGTCATCACCGCTTTCCGCATTGCCATCAAAGATGCTTTTAAGATGTTAATTTTATCTATGGTAAAATTATCAATTACCCCGATAGAACAAACCGCCTCAGAAGCGACAATTTCATCAAACAGCTCTTCGCGGCGCTTAGCTGTCAACTTTTTTGAATCAGTCAAACCCTCAAACTTCATCCCTTTCGGCATAATGACCGCCGCCGCCACAACGGGTCCTGCCAACGGACCGCGTCCGGCTTCGTCCACGCCGGAAACCATATTGTAACCCTTTTCATAGAGCGATTGCTCCATGCGGGTCATATCGGGTAATAACCCAAGGGTCCGGTTAATTTTAAGACTGGTTGACATCAGAATATTACCAATAATTTAATATATCAGCTTCAATATTTCATACAAGTAAAATCTATTAAGACTATCGGAATCATTGGGTCGAATATATAATATTATTATTGGGAATACTGTTCATTTTTTCATCAAGTGGCGGCAGGGGAACATGGAGAAGCGCCTTATTTATATATGGCATAATTTGGGGACGGCTATTAAAACCGCCCCAAGGTATTGGAAATTGCTGGCGCCTATTAGACTTTGGGCAGTGAGGCCTCAATCATTTTGGTATGTTCATCGGTAAAATCGGAATCTATTATATCGTTATTTAAATATTTCTCGTAGGCGGATAAATCAAAATACCCATGACCGCTGAGAGCAAAGGCTATCACCTTCTTTTCGCCCGTTTCCCTGCACCTGATTGCCTCATCAATCGCTACTTTGATAGCATGTGAACTTTCCGGAGCGGGAAGTATCCCCTCGGTATGCGCAAATTGCATTGCCGCCGCAAATACATCTTTCTGGCGCACCGCCACCGCTTCAACCACACCGGCATCGTAAAGTAAACAGAGAAGCGGGGCGTCGCCATGATATCGTAAACCGCCGGCATGGATTGCCGCCGGCATAAAATTATGCCCCAGGGTGTACATTTTCATCAAAGGAGTCAATCCGACCGTATCGCCAAAATCATATCGATACAACCCCTTGGTAAGAGTCGGACAGGCGGTCGGCTCAACCGCAATAAGGCGGATTTTTTTGCCATCCTTCATCTTCTCTTTTGCAAAAGGAAAAGCGAAACCGGAGAAATTGCTCCCGCCGCCGACACATCCAATCAAAATATCAGGATATTCTCCTATCTTTTCAAATTGCTTCTGGGATTCAAGGCCAATGATAGTCTGGTGCATCAACACATGATTGAGAACCGAGCCGAGCGAATATTTGGTATCATCATGCTTGGCGGCATCTTCAACCGCCTCGCTGATGGCAATTCCAAGGCTTCCGGGAGAATCCGGAGATTCGGAAAGTATTTTCTTTCCCGATTCGGTTATATTTGTCGGACTGGCGTGCACTTTGGCGCCATAGGTTTCCATTAAAATCCGGCGATACGGTTTCTGATTGAAACTGACTTTCACCATATACACAGTACAATCAAGGCCGAACAGCTTGCAGGCAGATGACAAAGCGCTTCCCCATTGCCCGGCGCCGGTTTCAGTCGTCAGTCGCTTAACCCCTTCCTTCATGTTATAATATACTTGAGGCACGGCGGTATTAGGCTTATGACTCCCGGCTGGGCTAACCGACTCATTCTTGAAATATATTTTGGCCGGTGTATTTAGAGCTTTTTCCAGTCTTTTTGCCCTTTGAAGAGGCGTTGGCCGCCAGATTTTATAAACATCCAATATCTCTTCAGGGATATCTATAAATCTTTCCTGACTGACTTCCTGCTTGATTAACTCCATCGGAAATAAGGGAGCCAAATCGGCCGGCCCCAGCGGTTGCAAGGTTCCCGGATGTAGCGACGGCGGCAATGGTGATGGCAAATCAGGCTGGATATTGTACCATGCCTTTGGTATTTCATTTTCTGCCAATATAATTCTCCTTAGATCCATTGGAACCTCCTGTTACTTGCTACTTTTGTTTATTTTTGATTTTATTCATCAAATACAAATGTCGGTTCTTGATAAAACCTAATGGATTTGCTCAAAACCATTCTATGAATCATTTCTGTCAACCAATGGTTTTTTTCATCCAGAGTCAGCGATGACTTCAGAAATTCCAGCTGGATATTCAAGCCCAGCGCCCGTTTGGGTAATAAAACCCGAGTTATGCCGGCGGGAAGTTTTTCGCCTGCAAATACGATTTCAGGCAGTTCTTCCTTGGCGAATTTGCGAAAAGTCATTAGGGTTCGAAACTCCGGATAGTTGTGTTTTAGATGAGCTAAATTGGTGTAGCTGACACGATCTGATAGCGGTTTATGAAGATATAAATCGGTAATTTTTTTGAGCTTTGAAACCATATCAAAAAGCTCACCGTTATTAAATGCCGAAATGGTTGAACCATCTTCAAAGGCAAAAGAACAGAGGTAACCTTTGCTATTTATGGGATATCCGGAATCTTCAATTGATTCAAAGAGTCGCTCTTCTTTAATATTTATTCCATCCATCTCTGATAATTTTTCCATGAAAAATTGACGACCAAGCTTCTCCACGGCATGATTCCAGCTTTTTATGGTTAATAGGGGATCATTAATAGCCACAACTTGGACTGGAATATGGTCGAAATTCAGCTTTAATAAGGCAGTAACCCTATTGGCTCCATCGAGAATAATAAAGCCGCTATCATTTCCGCAATCAGCTACAATCGGCGGGTTTTTCAATACCGACTCTCCTCCCAGCCGATTTACCAAACCAAGAAGCCTCTCTTCATCGGGGTCTTCATGAAAATGTAGATCCCTTGCCGATACCACACGAATATCCGGTAATTCCCCAATCTTTATATGATTATTGCCATTGTTGTTTACCATAATCATGCCTTCTTTGATGTTTTTTTGCTGTAAAGGACCGGTTTATATCACATCGACATTTTTGAACAAATAAAAAGGGCGGGAACACCGATTTTTCAGGTATTCCCACCCAAAATTTTAAAATGCCGGCAGGAGTGTGAGGCTGTCTCAAAAGTCAAAAAAGTTGCGTCGGGTCTTGGTTTCGGATTCGCGACACGAATCCGAAATTGTGACCTGACGCTCACAACTTCTTGCGGTACAACCCGCCGCAAGTGTAATTCTTCACAGTTTCGGTAACAATATTTTATAATGTTGGCAACCAGGAAAGGATGCTGTTACCGATGCAGAAGAGTATAAAGCAG
>JAGVEJ010000020.1 GCA_020058225.1 Candidatus Zixiibacteriota bacterium
GCATCAGGTCTCATTCTCCCCAACAAATTCGGGGAGAATTAGGACCTAACGCAACCATTAGATAGATGTAAAGATCCGTTGGAGACACCACACTAACACCCCAAAAATTTAAAACGAACCCATTTTGTAAAGTTTTGAAAATTCTCATGACTAATTGAGTTATTATGAATTGGTAGAAAAGGACGAAAATATTTGAAATTTAAAAAAACGAACCCATTTTCAGAAATCTATATTCAAACTCTATTCAACCCTGCTCGCAGGTATGATAACCGGATTTTCTCGCCCACCGGCGACAGATCTATTTTGATTATCGGCATACCGTAAAGCGAAAACTCAATCGGGCAGTCAAAAGCGCGCCGCCATGATTCGATTTCCTTCCGTTCAAATTTCTTCTGCTCCTTGAACTGAAGCTCCACCCGTGAATTCCTGATCTTAATTTTCTCCACCTCTAATGCCCAAGCCGATATCCGAACTGCGGCGGCATCGAAAAGGTTATTGACGATATCGGGAGGCTTTCCAAACCGGTCTTCGACGTCATCGCGAATATCCTCGATTTCCTGGAGTGTCCTTGCCGAGGCAATTTTCTGGTAAATCTCAACTTTTTGCTGACTGATATTGATATATCGCTCGGGAATGAATAACTCCAAATCGGTCTCAAACTTTGTATCGGGCGCTCCGAGAACTTTTTCCCCTTTCAGCTCGGCGACTGCAGACTCAAGCATTTTGGTATAAAGGTCGAATCCGACTTCTTCGATAAATCCCGACTGCTCGGAACCGAGAATATTTCCAGCGCCGCGAATTTCCAAATCCTTCATCGCCAGAGCAAACCCGGAACCCAAATCGGCATGGGCTTCGATCGCACGAAGTCTTTTTCGTGCATCCTCGGTTAAAAGACGATAAGGGGGAATCAGAAAATAAGCATGCGCTCGCACCGCCGACCGGCCGACCCTGCCTCTCAGCTGATAAAGTTGCGCCAGGCCGAATCTGTCGGCGCGGTTGATTATTATTGTATTCACCGAGGGAATATCGAGTCCCGATTCTATTATCGAAGTCGAAAGGAGAACCTGAAATCTTCCCGATAAAAAGGCCAGCATTATCCCTTCAAGAGATCGCTCATGCATTTGCCCATGGGCAACCGCAATTTCCACCTGCGGCACAATTTTTTTCAAATAGCGATAAATGGCCTCGATAGTCTGCACCCGATTATGAACAAAAAAGATCTGCCCGCCTCGGTCAACTTCGCGCAGTATGGCCTCCTGAATAATCTCCGGTTCAAATTCGCAAATCTCTGTCATAATCGGCTGGCGGTCTTTGGGCGAGGTGTTAATAAGCGACATATCCCGCGCTCCCATTAGGGACATATTGAGAGTACGCGGTATCGGAGTTGCCGTGAGGGCGACGGTATCAACGGTAGCTTTTAGTTTTCTAAGGGTCTCTTTATGTTTGACGCCAAATCGCTGTTCTTCATCGATAACCAACAACCCCAAATCGGTAAATATGACATCTTGGGAAAGAAGTCGATGCGTCCCAATGATGATATCAATTTTCCCTTCTCCAAGTTGCTTGACTATTTCGTTTTGCTCTTTTCGAGAGCGAAAACGGGAAAGCATCTCGATTTTAACGGGGAACTCAGCCAGCCTTTGCATAAATGTCGTCAAGTGCTGTTGCGCCAGAATAGTGGTCGGGACAAGCACTGCTACTTGCTTTCCGGCCTCGACTGCTTTGAATGCCGCCCTTATGGCAACTTCGGTTTTGCCATAACCGACATCGCCGCAGACCAAACGGTCCATCGGCGTTGCTTTCTGCATATCAGATTTGATTGTATCGATGGCTCTTAACTGGTCGGGGGTCTCTTCATAAATGAACGATGCTTCCAGCTGTTTCATCCAGGTACTGTCCGCTCCAAAGGCAAATCCCGGGCGAGATTTTCGCTCGGCATAAATTTTAATCAAATCGGAGGCCATATCTTCAATCGCTTTTTTGGTGCGCGCCTTTATTTTTTCCCACGCATTGCCGCCAAGCACAGATAATTTTGGCGAGGAGTCTTTGCCGGAGTATTTCCCCACCCGATTAAATTCCTCAATGGGAACATACAGCTTCCCCTTTTCGGCATAAATGAGAAGCAGGCAGTCGCGCGGACGGCCATCGATGGTAATAGTTTTCAAACCGGCATATCGTGCAATTCCGAAATCGGCATGTACTACATGGTCGCCCGGAGTCAGACTGGTGTAATTCTGAATGGCCACACCCTCTTTGAATTTTTTGCGGCGGGTCCGGCGGAAATATCTGCCGAATATCTGATGATCCGTCAAAATGGCCAATTTGCTTTCCCGACAGATAAATCCGCCCTTCAGAAGAGCCACTTCAACCGGTATAGGGATTGTGATACCCAGTTTTTCGCTGATTAGTTCACCCAGGCGTCCGGCCTGACCCGGATTATCAGCCGCAATCATAAAGCTGAAGCCATCATTCAAATAACTATTGATGGCCGTTCCCAATAGGTCAAGCCGTGAGCCGATAGAGGGATGCTCCCGGCATTGAAAATCGATGATATCGGTTTTCGCTCCTTTGAAAGGGTACAATTCTATTCCGGTTGATTTCTCGAGTCGCTCAATTGTTAGTGTTTTATTGCTAAAATATTCATCTATTGATGGCAGTTTCTCCATGCGGCCATAGATTCTTTCATAATGTCTATATGAATCTTTGATTACATCGTCCATGGCGCCCTTAAGTAATGCAATATTATTTGTAAAAAAGAGGGTATTGGCGGGAAGGTAATCAAAAATCGAGCCCTGCTCAATCCCGAAAGAAATCGCCAGCCATTCCAAACCGGGTAGCTCCGGGTCATTGAGATAACGGGCGCGAAGAAGGGATGCATCGCTTTCCGGAATTCGTTCGATATATTGCTCAACATTTTCCTGAGTAATAGGTACCTCGCGGCGAGGGAGAAGAGTGACATTTTCAAGCCGGTCAGTTGACCTTTGGTTAGAGACATCAAATTGCCGGATAGTATCAATTATGTCGCCGAAGAATTCGACTCTAACCGGAGAATCGAAACCCGGGGAGAAGAAATCAATAAGCCCGCCCCGCTGTGCGAAATCACCGACTTCCTCAACCAACGGAACCCTATGAAATCCCATGGCCGATAATTTTTCCGCCAACGAGTCTATTTCCAGTATATCGCCGGTCTTGATGCTTAATCGAGCCTGCTCAAAATCGGCTCGGGAGATGGTTGGCTCTATTATGGCAGATATTGAGGTAATGGCGATATCAAAATCATTATTTATTAATCTTGATAGGGTCGAAAGGCGCTGACCGGTTGTTTCGGCCAGTGGAGAGCGAAACTCATAGGGCGGTGTCATGCGCGAGGGGAAATGGATAACGTCGCTATCATTAAAAAGAAAGCAGAGGTCATCATATAGATTTGTTGCAGAATCCATATCGCCTGTAATCACCAGAATCGGCCTTTTTATGGAAATTTTCAAATTGGCCAAGAGCAAAGCAGGCGAGGAACCGGCGAGTCCGGTGATTGGGACAGTTTGTTCGGTTGTTGCATCCAGCCTCTTAAGTAATTCCGAAAATGGTTTGGATTGGCTGAATCGATGGATTATGCCATCGAGATAACTTCTTGACTTATTAGTGGTTGTGGGCGACGCCATTTTTTCTCCAAAGCACAAAAGCCCCATCCGAAATCCGGGTGGGGTGTAGTTATATAAGTATCGGGTGAAAATGTAATAAAATTAGAGAAAAAGACCAAGAGATATTTACATCTCTTGCGAAGAAGACAGTTTTATTTTATTCTTGGGGAAATTGAATTCAGATTGGAATATTTTATGACTGATAATTCATTAAAAGGCTACAGAGGCAGGGCGAAAGAGGTTCTGCAATCGCTTGGCGGACGGGTCTGGGCGAATGTGA
>JAGVEJ010000198.1 GCA_020058225.1 Candidatus Zixiibacteriota bacterium
ATTGCTATCTTGTATTTTTTTCCCTTGCATGATAATACTCTAATAAAAACTAGGAAAAAAATACAGGCTTTTTCAACAAGCCCCTTGGGGCTTGTTGAAAAACCCCAAAGTGCGGGCGGCAGATGTCCACATCTGCCCCTTATCATACTCCGCCCGTTTGATCGTTGCGTTAGGTGCTTTCCCCCGATTTATCGAGGGATACACCTGATGCCCAAAATATTAATGCCACCCCCAAACTCGCTTTGGGGGTGTTTTATTATTGTATGGGTTTGATTTATCAAACCCTATGTGTGGGATTGGGCGAGGGGTCACACCTCGAACTGCGTTCGCGGCAAGACCCCGCGCAACGTAGGAAGTGTATCTTATGGGGGGTGAAAAAAAATGGGATTGAAGACACCCCCAAAAGATTCCGTGATGGGGATCACGGAATCTTTTGAGGGTGCCACCCCGTGCGCGTAATAATTATCTTGCCCATCGGGGGCTAATCGTCTATATTATCAGTTCTTTAGACGGGATTGGACCATAGAATTTTGATAGTTTGGCAACTTATTATAAATGAGGTTTTAAGATGGTAGGTATTGTTGGATATGGGGCGCATATACCGCGACACCGGATCAAAGTCGAGGAAATCGCCAAGGTCTGGGGAGCGGATGCGCCAAGTTATAAAAAAGGGTTGATGTTAACCCAGAAGTCGGTTCCGCCGCCGGATTGCGATACGATTACGTTGGCGGTCGAGGCGACCAAAAATGCGCTCAGACGGGCAGGGAATATAAACCCGGCCGATATCGGGGCGATTTATGTCGGTTCGGAATCTCATCCGTATGCGGTGAAGCCTTCAGGGACGGTGGTAGCAGAGGCGATCGGGGCGACGCCGGAAATTCATTGCGCGGATTTCGAGTTTGCCTGCAAGGCGGGCTCGGAGGCGATGTTTGTTTGTCTCGGATTGGTGAAATCGGGATATATTAAATATGGTCTGGCGGTCGGAGCGGATACGTCACAGGGAGCGCCGGGTGACGCGCTCGAATACTCGGCATCGGCTGGAGCGGCGGCTTATATTATGGGAGCGGAAAATTTAATCGCCGAGGCAATCGAGACTTATTCGTTTATGACCGATACGCCCGATTTCTGGCGGCGGGAGTATCAGTTTTATCCCCAGCATGGCGGGAGATTCACGGGCGATCCGGCTTATTTTAAGCATGTGACAGGATGCGCGAAGGGAATTATGGGCAAAGTCGGAATGAAGCCGTCGGATTTTAAGTATGTAATTTTCCATCAGCCGAATGGCAAATTTCCGATGCGAGTCGGGCAGATGCTTGGATTCAAGAAAGAGCAGATTGAGCCGGGATGGTTGACGCCAAGACTTGGCAATACTTATTCGGGTTCGTCGCCGATCGGTCTGACGGCGACGCTTGATATATCTCAGCCGGGAGATATGATTTTAATGGTATCTTACGGTTCCGGCGCCGGTTCGGATGGGTTTGTCTGGAAAGTGACTGATAGAATCAACGAGGCACGCGACAAGGCTGTCAGAACAACGAAGTTGCTCGATGAGAATCAGTTCTTTGTTGATTATGGAACCTATGCCAAATTCCGTCACAAAATTCGGAAGAATGATTAGGAGGAGATGGAAGATGAGAGATGTAGTAGTTATAGGCGTAGGGATGAATAAATGGGGCGAGCTTTGGGAAAAATCGATTCGGGATATATATGTTGAGGCGGCTCTGGCGGCGATTGGCGATGCCGGAGTGGATCATCTGGATTCCATGATAATCGGTTGCATGTCGGGCGGACTTTTTGTCGGTCAGGAGCATCTGGGGTCGCTCATGGCTGATTATCTGGGGCAGAAGAATCTGGCGGCGTCGCGGGTCGAATCGGCCTGCGCATCGGGCGGCCTGGCGTTTAAGATGGCGTATCTTGAAGTAGCGTCCGGATTTTCGGATATCGTTATGGCCTCCGGCGTGGAGAAGATGACCGATGTCTCCGGCGACGGGGCGACTTTCGCTCTGGCGACGGCGGCCGATCAGGAATATGAAGTATTTCATGGCGCCACATTTCCGGGATTATATGCTTTGATGGCGACGGCGCACATGCATAAGCATGCCACTACGCGAGAGATGCTTTCGGCGGTGGCGGTGAAGAATCATAATAACGGTTCGATGAATCCGTACGCGCAGTATCCATTCAAGACGACTATTGATGAGGTCAGCAATTCGGTCATGGTGGCGAGTCCGCTGAGAATACTCGATTGTTCGCCGATAACCGATGGCGCCGCGGCAGTTATATTGACGACGGTCGATATCGCCAAGAAGCTCGGCAAACCGATAATAAAAATCATCGGTAGCGGCCATGCAACCGACACGATAGCGCTTCATTCGCGCGCCGATTTAACGACGCTGAAGGCGACGACAGTAGCGGCGCAGAAGGCGTTTAAAATGGCGAATAAGACAATCAAGGATATTAATTTTGCCGAGGTGCATGATTGTTTTACCATCGCTGAAATTATTGTGACGGAGTCGCTGGGAATATTCCCTGCGGGCAAAGGCGGTGAGGCGGTATTGAAAGGGGAGACCGGGCTTGAAGGTTCGTTCCCGATAAATACGTCGGGGGGATTGAAATCGAAGGGGCATCCGGTTGGCGCGACAGGCGTAGCTCAGATAATTGAAGTGGTCAAGCAGTTGCGCGGGACAGCTGAGAACGGGCGACAGCTTAAGAGACAGCCGAAAATCGGTATGGCTCAGAATATGGGCGGTTCCGGCGGTTCAACCTTGGTTCATATATTGGAGGTGGCCTAATGTTTCCAGCACGTGCACATAGAGAATACCCGCAACGTTATCGGCTTGAGGCCGGCAAATGCAAGAAATGCGGAAAGATCTTATTTCCGAAAAGATTAATCTGCCCGGAATGCGGCCATAGGGAATTTGAAAAAGTGATTCTGCCTGATGCCGGAAAGCTTCTTACTTTCAGCGTCATCAGAGTTGCGCCATCACAATTTACCGATCAGTCGCCGTATGCGATCGGCATCGCCGAATTAACTAACGGCGTGAGACTATTTGCGCAGGTTACGGATTGCGATGTTGATGCCCTAAAAGTCGGAATGGAAGTTCGAATTGAATTTCGTCGTATCCAGACAGATGGTCATCATGGTGTAATTAGTTACGGGTATAAGTTTGTGCCAAAGTGGTATTGATATATTTTGTAGGGGTTGATATATCAAGGGTTTGATAAATCAAACCCCTACAAATATGGAATTGTACTGGATTTAATTTTACCCAAAGTAAGGGACAAATGTTTAGGATAGAATCAAAAGCAGATACCTCATTAGCAAGCTATAAAGAAAATTACGAAAAGAACAAGGAACAGCATCTAATTCTCAAGATGAGATTGGATGCCATCAAGGAAGGCGGTCCAGAGAAGTCGCGCAAGGTGCATCTTGAACGGGGAAAGCTTCTCACGCGCGATAGAGTCGGACGCTTGCTTGATAAAAACACTCCATTTTTGGAATTATCGCCTCTGGCCGCTTATGATATGTACGACAACGAGGCGCCGGCTTCCGGATTGATTACCGGTATAGGTTGTGTGCATGGGCGTGAGGTGATGATCATTGCCAACGACGCCACAGTCAAGGGGGGTACATATTATCCCATCACAATATTAAAGCATGCCCGCGCTCAAAGAATTGCGCAGGACAATAATCTTCCGTGCGTCTATCTGGTCGATTCCGGGGGGATATATCTTCCGCTTCAATCGGGGGTTTTTCCTGACAAAGACCACTTCGGCAGGATTTTCTACAATCAGGCGCGGATGTCGGCGATGGGGATTCCGCAAATATCAGCTGTGCTTGGTTCGTGCACGGCGGGCGGGGCGTATCTGCCGGCGATGTCCGATGAGACAATTATCGTTCGCAAACAGGGAACAATATTTATAGGCGGGCCACCGCTGGTAAAAGCCGCCACGGGCGAAGTTGTAACGGCTGAAGAATTGGGCGGGGCCGACGTGCATTGTCGAACGTCTGGCGTGAGCGACCATTATGCCATGGATGACAAACATGCTATCGCAATTTGCCGCAATATTATTGAGAACCTAAATCGAAAGCCTAATTTCGAACTTGATATGGCCGAGCCGGAAGAACCATACTACGATCCCGAAGAGCTCTATGGTGTTGTCCCCAATGATATCCGTAAGCAATATGATATTCGCGAGGTAATCGCCAGATTAGTTGATGGCTCCAAATTCCATGAGTTTAAGGAATTGTACGGTATTACTCTGGTATGCGGATTCGCCCGTATCATGGGATATCCAGTTGGAATACTGGGCAATAATGGGGTATTGTTTTCAGAATCATCGTTGAAAGGCGCCCATTTTATCGAGCTATGCACCATACGCAAGATTCCTCTATTATTCCTGCAGAATATAACCGGATTTATAGTCGGGCGGCAGTACGAGGCGGGCGGCATTGCCCGGGACGGCGCCAAGTTGGTGCATGCGGTCGCAAATGCGCAGGTGCCGAGATTCACGGTGATTGTCGGTGGTTCCTATGGGGCCGGCAATTATGCCATGTGCGGACGCGGCTATTTTCCGAGGTTGCTCTGGATGTGGCCAAATTCCAAGATATGTGTCATGGGCGGCGAGCAATCGGCAGATGTGCTGGCAGCTGTAAAAATAAAACAACTTGAACGTGATGGGGCCAAACTAACGCAGGAGGAAATCGACGCCATTCGTCAACCGATAATTGAAAAATACGAAAGCGAATCGACGCCTTATTACTCGACGGCGAGATTGTGGGACGACGGCGTTATCGGCATGACCGAAACGCGGGAGGCGCTGGCTTTGGCGATTTCGATGTCGCTCAATGAGCCGATACCAGACCAAAAGTATGGCGTATTCAGGATGTAGGTGAAGTTGCATTGAGACATTAGATTAATGGGATAAAAAACATGAACCCTGGCGAAAAAATACAGGAAATGTCATGCTGGACTTGATCCAGCATTCAAAACAAAGTAGCGCAAGTGCAAGTCAGTACTGCTTTCTGGATCCCGTGTCAAAGCACGGGATGACAATTCCGGGTACTGCCATAGACCTAAAGGATGCACTATTGCCATAACATATACCTTTTGACATCTTCAAGTGGTGGGGAACCTTGTTTGTCGGATTGATGGCGTACAATACAAATGTCAAAAACACGGAAGGTTCGAATTACCTTGGTATTTGAGATTTAATTCGTTATGCAAAAATACAATACAATAAAATGTAATTTAGACAAAGATATTGCTTATGTGACTTTTTGTCGGCCAGAGGTGCATAATGCCTTCAATGATGCTGTGATTTATGAAATGACAGATTTATTTAATGAGCTTGAAAAGAATTTATCTCTTCGGGGGATTGTACTTACCGGCGAGGGGAAATCGTTCTGCGCCGGAGCCGATTTAAATTGGATGAAGCAGGTAATCGCCCAGTCATTCGAGGAAAATCTCAAGGAGTCAAAAGCATTGGCGGAGCTGTTCAATATCATTTATAATTTTCGTTGTCCTGTCATAGGCAAAATTAATGGCGCGGCTATTGGCGGCGGAGTTGGTTTTGTTGCTGTGTGTGACATAGCTATTACGGCAGAATCAGCTAAGTTTTCATTCTCCGAAGTCAAAATTGGGCTCGTGCCGGCCTGCATTGGCCCTTATGTCATTAAAAAACTTGGAGAGGGGAAGGCGCGCGAGTATTTTATTACCGGCGAGAGAATGAATGCAGAGAAGGCCTTTCAAATTGGTCTGGTGAATAGGGTGGTTTCGGATGATAAGCTCGATACAGCGGTTGATGAATTGTTAAATATGATTAAGTCCTCTGGTCCGTCTGCGATTAGCGTTGCCAAACAGCTTGTTTCTTTAGTGCCAAATATGCCGGCGACTGAGTACAAGCCATTCACGGCAGAGATGATTGCAAAATTGCGAATTTCTGAAGAAGGACAGGAAGGCATGAATGCCTTTCTGGAAAAAAGAACACCTAAATGGGCGAAAGAATAGATGTCACACAGATTATTTAAGAAGATATTGGTCGCCAATCGTGGTGAAATTGCCGTGCGGGTAATGAATGCCTGCAAGATATTGGATATTCCAGCACTTGCGGTTTATTCAACTGCAGATAAAGATGCGGTACATGTTCACACTGCCAATGAAGCGGTGGAAATTGGGCCTCCATCGCCTCGAGAATCATATCTGAATATTGATAGAATCATTGATGTAGCGGTGGGAAACAACTGTGATGCTATTCATCCGGGATATGGATTCCTATCTGAAAATCCGCTTTTCCCCGAAGCTTGCCATAAAGCCGGAATTACTTTTATAGGACCTCCATCTGATGCCATGAAATTGCTGGGGAATAAAATTCAATCACGCATTAAGATGTCAACGGCCGGAGTCCCTATAATACCGGGAATGAAAACGGCTGGCGTTGATATTGAAATGTTTGAGAAAGCGGCGGAATCTGCGGGATATCCCATACTTATAAAGGCGGCGGCCGGCGGTGGCGGAAAAGGAATGCGTGTGGTGCAGAGCAAAGAGGAATTGCAGTCATCGGTTGAAGCGGCTATGCGTGAGGCGAAAAATGCCTTTAATGATGATACAGTTTATTTGGAAAAATATATCGAAAATCCACGGCATATTGAATTTCAGGTAATAGCGGATAATCATGGCAATGCCATACATCTTTTTGAACGTGAGTGTTCCGTGCAGAGGAGACATCAAAAGATTATAGAAGAAACCCCATCAACCGCCCTGACTCCGGCCCTGCGGGCGCAAATGGGTTCTGCGGCAGTCCGTGTGGCGACGATTGCCGGATACCGCAATGCCGGTACGGTCGAATTCCTGCTTGATAAAAATGGCAGTTTCTATTTTCTCGAAATGAATACCCGTATTCAGGTAGAGCATCCGGTGACTGAAATGACCACCGGCGCGGATTTGGTTATCGAGCAAATTCGTATTGCGGCCAACGAAAAAATATCGGATTATTTGATTAAGGCAAGCCAGCGTGGTCATGCTATCGAATGTCGAATTTATGCCGAGGATGCCGAAAATAATTTTCTTCCATCATCGGGTGAAATATTATACTATGAAGAACCGGTAGGGCCCGGCATTCGGGTTGATTCCGGTATTACAAAGGGGTCAGTTATTGGCGTTGACTACGATCCGATTCTGGCCAAGCTTATCGTCCATGCCCCGACAAGAGATTTGGCTATCTCTAAAATGATTTGCGCCTTAAAAGATTATAAGATATTGGGGATTAAGACTTCACGGCGGTTTCTGATTGATGCGTTAAATCATCCTGAATTCAAAGCAGGAAAGACATACACTAATTTTATTGAGAAGAATATGGCTGATAGAGCATTGGATATCGAACCGGCGCTGGAATTGGCGGCGGCGGTATCATCCGTGGCGATGATGAAGAAACCTCAGGCATCAGGAGCGTCATCGGTCAAATCAAAGGGAATATCGCCTTGGCAGACGATTGGTTCATGGGAAATTGGGATGAGGATTCCAAAATGATAAATCAATTTAGATATCAGGATGATTTAATTGAAACGGAAATTAATTCCGGTCCCGGCGGAATTGAAGTAACAGTTGGAGATGAGCAATTTCGGATTCAGGAAATTTTGCCAGGGAAATATGAAGCTTTCCATAATGGCGTGAAAAGAACCGTCTGCTGTGTCATAAAAGGGGCACAGGCATTTGTTGACATCGATGGCATTTTGCTGGATTTAGTTATCCCTTCCGATGATGGTGGATTTACCTCAGGCGCCGGCGGGCATTCAGGTGAGAAAGACAAAATTTATGCGCCTATGCCGGGGAAGATAGTAAAGCTGTTGGTTAAAGAGGGGGATAAGGTGGAGCAGAAACAACCGATGGTGATTGTCGAGGCGATGAAAATGGAGAATCAGGTCAACTCCCCCTCGGCTGGTGTGGTAAAAAAGATTAATTTCAAGGATGGGGAGCAGGTGGGGACGGAGGTGGCGATAATTGAGCTGGAGATTGAATTCTGAAATTTATTGAAACGGGAAAAAATAAAGGGCGGGAAGTTGTTTCCCGCCCTTTGTTTTTTATGATGTTACATTATTTCCAAATAAATGCGGTAATTCCGGCGCCAATCATTAAGGAACTTCCGGATTCGGAATCATCCATTCCTTCAGGGACTTCCGGGTCCGTCTGCTTACAAGTATTGCTGGAATATTGCAGTCCAAAATCGACGGCAACCGCTTCGGATAGCATATACATTATGCCGCCCCGGGCACCAAAAGACGTCATACTATATTTATAGTCTTCATCGTCGCCTTCGTCCTCGGTCGTTTTCGCATAACTTAAGAATCCCTTTATATAAGGATATACGCTTCCTTTAATTTCCGTGCGACCCTTATCCATATTGAAATAATAGCCGACTTGCGGACCGATTCCGAATGACGACACCTTGTATTTGTCCTGAGATGTGCTATTATACAGCAAAAAGCCGCCAATCATAATATTGGGGGCCATAAAATACCCAATTTCAGGCTGGAAATAAATCGAGGTAATTCCATTTCCTTCGCCGTCCTCATAAAGGTCGCCGCTATGGCTCATGAAATAGGCGCTTCCGCCCACAATCATGCTCCCTTTATCAACTGGCGAACTTTGTGCAGATGCTAATGACGCCATGGTCAAGATTAGGACTAGAAGAATCAAACGTTTCATTTAAACCTCCATTGTTTGGTTAGAGTATTGGTTCCTTAATAATTCCCAATTTCCAAAAAACTACGCAAAAGATACCCTGAAGAATTCTTATGTCAAGAAAAAAAATTTATTTCTGGAATACGGCAAAATGACATATAAAAATACGGGCTTTGTGACAAGTTTCACTTGATTTAATCGCGGGCAGGGCGTAAATTAACAAATCTGAAAAGAAAAACATACTATATCGGAGGAATAAATGCCTAACAGAAACGAAGCATATATTGTATCAATCTGCAGGTCAGCCATTGGAACATTTCTTGGCGGACTGTCAGGTTTCACAGCGACCCAGCTTGGCGGTTTTGCCATTAAAGAGGCTGTCAAAAGGGCGGGCGTTGATCCCAATAAAATTGACGAAGTAATTATGGGCCAGGTAGTCCAAGCCGGAGTCGGCCAAGCGCCGGCGCGTCAAGCGGCCTTGAAGGGCGGAATCCCGGTTGAAGTGGCCACACTCACCATAAATAAGGTCTGTGGTTCAGGACTCAAGGCAGTCATGTTGGCGGCTCAATCAATCCGCGCCGGAGATCAGGACTGTATAGTTGCCGGCGGAATGGAATCTATGTCCGGGACTCCTTATGTTCTTCATGGAGCCAAAGCTGGTTTGAAATTTGGCGATAAGAAATTGCAGGATTCTATGATTCTTGATGGTCTTTGGTGCGCATTTAAGGATTGGCACATGGGAAATGCGGCGGAATTAACCGGTCAGAAAGCGGGAATTACCCGTGATGAGCAAGACGAATTTGCATATAATTCCCATAAGAAAGCTGTTGTCGCAATAAATGCTGGGAAATTTAATAATGAAATATTTCCGATTGAGATTCCGCAGAAAAAGGGCGATCCTATTAAATTCATGAGGGACGAATGCCCTCGTCCGGAAATTTCGATGGAAGGTTTGGCCAAATTGAAACCGGCATTTCAGAAAGACGGCACCGTGACAGCCGGTAATGCGCCGGGATTAAATGATGGTTCCTCGGCCTGCGTGGTGGTTTCGGAAAAATTCCTGAAGGAGAATAATTTGACACCTCTGGCCAGAGTGGTGGAATATTGCACGGCGGGCATTGAGCCGGAGCTTATATTTTTTGCGCCGATTTATGCGGTTCGGAAACTGTGCAAGAAGATGGGTGTTGAAGTCAATCATTTTGACCTGATTGAAGCTAACGAGGCTTTTTCGGTTCAAGCGCTGGCCGATGGCAAAGAACTCGGCTGGGATTGGAATCGTGTCAATGTGCATGGCGGAGCGGTGGCGCTTGGCCATCCCATTGGGGCATCGGGCACAAGAGTGCTGGCCACGCTTATATATGCGCTTAAAGATAGAGGCAAAATAAATGGTTTGGCGACACTCTGCCTTGGCGGAGGTCATGCCGTAGCATTATCAATTGAAATGATGTAATTCATAAGGAATTTGACTATGCGTTTGGAAGATATAAAAATAATCGGAGTCGTCGGTGGCGGAACCATGGGAAATGGTATCGTTCATGTCTGCGCTCAATCGGGCTATGAGGTGATCCTTGTTGACACGAACCGCGAAATTCTCGACAGAGCGATGAAAACCATTACTGCCAATCTTGATAGAATGGTTAAAAAGGAAAAAATCACCGAGCAGAAGAAAAATGAGACTCTGGCCCGGATTAAGACTTCAGCCGACTTTGGTGATTTGAAAAGCGCTCAGGTTGTCATTGAAGCCATATATGAAAATCTCGATGTCAAGGTCGATATTTTCAAGAGGCTGGATAATCTATGTCATCCGGATACTATTTTGGCCTCCAATACATCATCGCTTCCCATTACGCAACTTGCTGGATGCACCAAAAGGGCCGATCGCGTGATTGGAATGCATTTCATGAATCCTGTGCCGATGATGCAGTTGATAGAATTAATCAGGGGAATTGCGACGAGTGATGAAATATTTAATTTGATTAGGGAATTATCAATAAAGCTGGGAAAGACGCCGGTTGAAGTCAATGATTATCCCGGGTTTATTGCCAATAGAATCTTAATGCCAATGATTAATGAGGCTTGTTTTACTCTGATGGAGGGCGTGGCTTCAGCTCAGGATATTGATACGGTTATGAAGCTGGGTATGAATCATCCTATGGGTCCTTTGACATTGGCTGATTTTATAGGTCTTGATGTCTGTCTGGCAATAATGCAGGTCTTATACACCGGATTTTCGGATTCCAAATATCGCCCCTGTCCGCTTCTTTGGAAAATGGTTCAGGCCGGTTATTTGGGGCGCAAAACCGGGCGCGGATTTTTCGTATATGAAAAGTAAGGAGATAAATTATGGATTTTCATCTTTCTGAAGATGACCTGATGATAAAAGAAACGGCGCGGGAATTTGCTGAGAAGCGGCTGATTCCGAACGCATTGCATTATGACGAAGAAGACGGCGCACCGCGGGAATTATTTGACGAGATCGCCAAGCTGGGATATATGGGAATGATGTTGCCGGAACAATATGGCGGATTGGGATTATCGGTTGTCAGTTTTTGCGGAGCTTTGGAGGAATTCTGCGCCGCTTCGGCGGGAGTCGGGATTACTCTTTCGGTGCAGAATTCACTGTGCAACGAAATAATCCATAAGTTTGGATCGGATTTTCTAAAGGATAAATATCTTGCCAAAATGGCGATCGGTATGATCGGATCATATTGCGTCACCGAACCCAATGCCGGAACCGATGTCGCCGCCATTGCCACACAGGCGGCTGATAAAGGGGATCATTATTTAATAAATGGCACGAAGACATTTGTCACGAACGGCGGGTTTGCGGGAATATTTATCGTTTTTGCGGCGACGGATACGTCAGTAGGGAATAAAGGAATTTCCTGTTTTGCGGTTGACGCCGCCACGCCGGGAATAAGCGTCGGAGCAAAAGAGAAAAAATGCGGAATGCGGGCGTCGGACACAAGAGAAATTTCGTTTATAGACGTCAAGGTTCCGAAGGAAAATCTGATTGGCGAATTGGGGGCCGGATTCAAAATGGCTCTGACAATTCTCAATTCGGGACGAATCGGAGTCTCATTTCAGGCGATAGGAATTGCACGGGCGGCTTTGGAGGAATCGATAAAATATTCCAAAGTGCGTAAGCAGTTTAAGCAACCGATTGCCAATTTTCAGGCGATTCAGTTCAAGTTAGCAGAAATGGCCACAATGATTGACGCCGGAAAATTACTGGCATATCGGGCGGCAACGCTGAAAGACGAAGGAAAACCGTTCATGCGGGAAGCCTCGATGGCGAAATTATTCTGCAGTCAGATGGCGAATAAGGTTGTCAATGAGGCGGTGCAGATACATGGAGGGTATGGATATATGAAGGAATATCCGGTGGAGCGGTATTTCCGCGACGCCCGCGTGACGGAGTTGTACGAAGGCACAACGGAAGCGCAGAAGATAACCATAGCGCGCGATTTGTTGAAGGATTAAAATGCTGTTAGAGAAAAAACATTATGAATTTAGCGAGAAGATAAGGGCCTTTACGCTTGAAAAAATTGCACCATACGCTGTTGAGATTGACGAGAAGCAGGTATTTATCAAACAGCATCTCAAGCCATTGGCAGAAATGGGGCTTCTCGGGATGGTAGTGCCGGAAGAGTATGGAGGGAAGCCGGTCGATACGATTTGCTATTCGATTGCGGTCGAGGAATTGTCCCGCGTGTGCGGCTCGACCGGAATAACCGTTGCGGCGCATAATTCGCTGGGGCTTTTTCCTATATGGAAATTCGGCTCGGAAGAGCAAAGAAAAAAATATCTCCCGCGCGGTGCGCGGGACGGAGAACTTATTGCGTTCGGTCTTACTGAACCGGAGGCCGGTTCTGATGCCGGCGCCACTAAGACGACAGCTGTACTTAAGGGTGATCATTGGGAGATGAACGGGACGAAGTGCTTTATTACTTCGGCGTCGTACGCTTTCGCTGCGATTGCGACGGCGAAAACCTCCGATGAACCCGGAGTAAAAGGGATATCATCTTTTATACTTGAAAAGGGATGGCCGGGATATGATATCGGCAAGAAAGAAGACAAGATGGGCCTGCGGGGGTCGGATACGGCGTTTATGCATTTTACCGATCTGAAGATTCCAAAAGAAAATCAGTTGGGTAAGCTTGGCGAAGGATTTAAGCAGTTCATGATTACACTGGATGGCGGTCGCATTTCGATTGCGGCGATGGCGCTCGGTTTGGCGCAAGGGGCGCTTGATTGTGCGCTTAATTATGCGGTCAAGCGGGAGCAGTTCGGAAAACCGATAGCGGAATTTCAAGGGGTGCAATGGATGTTGGCCGATATGGCGACGGAAATTCAAGCGGCGCGGTATTTAGTCTATGGGGCGGCGGCCAAGAAGGACGCGGGCATTCCGTTTTCACAGGATTCGGCGATGGCGAAGTTGTACGCCGGAGAAGTGGGGACAAGAACGGCGTCGAGGGCGATACAGATTCTTGGGGGCGTCGGGTATTATCGAGGGAATTATCCGGCGGAACGGATCTGGCGTGATGTGAAGTTATGCGAGATAGGGGAGGGGACGTCGGAGATACAAAGACTGGTGATTGCTCGTGAGCTGATAAAGTCGGTGCAGTGAGAACTGGAGGGTATTAGTACAGACCCCCCCAAGCGGTGGCGGTGGCCCGAATTATACGAATATGTGATGTGGGATGGGTTTGGGAGGCTGCGCTGAGATTGATATTGAGCAGATGGTTTGAATAAACGCACCCGCCGCAAGGCTCTGGGGACTGTTGAAAAACCCCTGTTTTTGCATTTATGCGGAGCTATCCATCCCATAACTTAATCAATTTCCATCAGAATGTCAGATTAAATCTTGCCTATTGCAATTTCAGGAAATGTTCAGGAAAAAATCCGGCGGACAGAGTCTTCGGGAAATTCTCGAATGGCTAAACTCCGAGCATATCCCAGCACCTGCGACGACTGGCCGTATGAATAATGGTACAAACCGACAGGGCAAGTGGTGCATCAATACAGTCTACAAGATGCTAACCAATGGGGCTTATATTGGGACTTTAGTCTACAACCGGCAGGCGAGCGGCAGCTGGGTGAAGTTTGAAGAACCGGGAGTAAAATATAGGGATGTGGCGCAACATATTAAAAAACTCATGCCGACAAACTTCTGATTCCAAAGATAATATTTGAGAAATCAAAAAAATAATGCCGGAGGTCGGAATCGAACACAATCTGTATTAATGAGCTGATAAAAGTCGAGTTCCGGTATTAGGGAAGAGGGTGAATAATCAATAATTGGCGTAATTTCTATCGCAAATAGGCACTATTATCTGTAGCGGGTAGGCCGAACCGAAGCACCACCCTGCCCAAAGTGTCCTTCAAATGAGGTGAAGTTCCCCTGATTTAGTGGACGCTGAGAAAGGGTAGTGCTATGGTTCTTTCGGGAGGTGTCCAGATGTTTTATAATCGGGAACGTCGTCATGGCGATCGTTACTCAGAAATACGTCTTGATAATTCGGGTGTGATTTCATATAATAAAATAAATATGTTTGGCTGTGGCCAGGTTTCATTCCGATGCTTGTGCCTCATCCTGGAAACGATTAAATACAGGAGTTGAATCGAATGTATTTTGATCTTCTCTCCAAAAAAGACTTAAATGCCATTGATGCCCTGATTGCGGCATCAGGGGGTCCTAAAGCGATCAGTGAAAAGATAAGAGAAATACGGGGCTATAAAAAACGCATGGAAATCGCCGCCACCAAGGGCTATGGAGAAATGCTTGTGCAGGCTGAAAAGCATGTGGGGAATTTCGCGAAGGTGGAAGATTTTATGGAGAAAGAACAGGTTCGTGTCAGCAAACGCGGTGTGTGCGTTACTCAAGTATCAGGATTCCAGGGGTCTCGAGTAACTTTTGACTGCCTGCGCCGCATAGCTGAAAACGGCAACGTGCTTTTCCCAACCGAAATGATATCCGTCGTGGCGCTGACCGACCATTACGTGTACAGCGGAGACCTGCTTGCAACTCTGGCTATGTCCGAAAACATTGCGGGCGCCAGCAAATTCTGTTCAACCAGTCTCTTGAGCACCCCATGGCCAGAACATCGCTTCGTTCGGGTGGAGAAGATAACGGGCGAAAAGTTTGACCGACGGGACCTCGGAAACGGTCAGAGTCAAATCATCCTGAAGAATATGGGGACAGCTTTTGGTAACCTTGGTGGCGTTGAAGTGGCAGACAACAACCACCTCATGTATCTCGACACTATCCTGCGTGCCGTGTTGGAAACGGGGGCGAATTTTTTCCTCAATCCAAGCTGGTCAACAATCGTTTCGGCTTGTTACTTTGCCCGCCAAATTCCGGAAATCTCGTTCAAAATATCGATGCTTCTGTCTACACAAAACGCCGTT
The DNA here is from genome assembly GCA_020058225.1 of Candidatus Zixiibacteriota bacterium. Taxonomy (GTDB): domain Bacteria; phylum Zixibacteria; class MSB-5A5; order GN15; family PGXB01; genus JAGVEJ01. The sequence goes on from JAGVEJ010000198.1 coordinate 15,093, forward strand.
CAATTCCGGATGCTGATGAATATCATTAGGGCGTATCTTCGGGACGATGGAACCACGCCGATCTACGAAATAAATATCGGCAACGGCGCCAGCCCGGAAACATTTATGCAATGTGCCGACGAACTTATGGCATCCGGCCTTCCGGCAATACACCTGACCGCACACCTTCGCATCAACCCTGACTTGGGGATGGCTGATTTCGATTGGACGGCAAATGCCCATAAAGTACTGGATGCAGGGTACAACTTGACGATAAAGTACGAATCCGATGGAGCCTCACGACCCTACGATACCATGGAGGCATATTTCCTGTCAGACGAAGAAAGAGATGCTAAAGCAAAACTGATCGGCGATGTAATATATCACAAGTGTATTCGCTGTGATCTAGATGCCCGCGACATCATGCGCAGTGGGCATGAAATGCGGTTTGCCAAAGCCAGCTACAGGAATTGATGAACCCATGAAAAGCGATCCAAAAAGCTTTTGGGATGGAACGATTTACCCCGATTTTATCAGGAACCTTCCGGAAGTGGACGTGCCTATCGAAGGTATTCGCGGCTGGCTGCTGGAGGATGGTTCTTGCCAGATGGTGCTTTTCGACATCCTGCAATCCGCCGTGGTGCCTCAGCATAAACATTGCGCTCAATGGGGTGTAATGCTTGAAGGGGAAATGGATCTCACCATCGATGCTGTGACTCGCAAGGTCATCAAAGGAGATTGGTACTTTATCCCGGCAGATACAATTCATTCAGCGATTTTTCACACCCGCGTTAACGTGATTGACATATTCGATGCAGGGGATCGCTATAAGAGAAAATAGCTGATCTGAACGGCTGCGATTCGGATTGATGCCGCTTCCCAGGCCGGCAGTGTTGGGCATGCAAGGCTATGAATTTTAACTATGACATGCATAGCGCTAATATAGAAAGGATGTTGTAAAAGTATGCGATTATTACTATTGGGGTTTGGCACCGTCGGGCAGGGCCTGGCGGAGTTGCTTCTGCAGAAGACGTCGATATTGAAGGAAAAGTATGGTTTGGATCTTCAGGTCGTCGGTATTGCCGACATGCTGAAAGGATCAATAACCAATACCGCCGGCATCGATCTGAGCGCTGCCATCGATAAAATTAAAAATGGCAAACTATTAACCGAACTTGGTGGCGCATTCGGCGGGAGTGCACTGGCTATGGTGGAGTCGGTAAATGCAGATATGATGGTGGAGATGACCTATACCGACATTAAAAGCGGCGAACCGGCCACATCACATATCAGAGCCGCTCTAAAAAAGGGAATGCACGTAACCACCACAAACAAGGGTCCGATGGCTCTTTTTTATCATGATCTTGCTAAGCTGGCTAAGGCAAATAAAGCCAAATTCTTCTACGAAGGCACGGTTATGAGTGGAACCCCGCTCCTGAACCTAATCCGTGAGACTCTTGCCGGATGCCAGGTCATTGAAATAAAAGGAATTTTAAACGGCACTACTAACTACATCTTGACCCGTATGGAAGAGGGCATGAGCTATGAAGCCGCACTGAAGCAAGCCCAGGAATTGGGTTATGCGGAAGCGGTGCCTGATGCCGATGTGCTCGGGTGGGATGCGCTGGCAAAGGTCACCATTCTCGCCAATACAGTATTTGGCGCTGATAGAAAGCCGGGTGATTTCCCGTGCAAGGGTATCACCGAGATTACCAGCAGCGCAATCAGTGACGCCAGGTCACGCGGCAAACGGTTCAAGCTCATTGGCCGAGTGTGGCGCGAAGGTGATCAGGTCAAAGGGAGTGTAAATCCGCAGGAAGTCGATCTGTCGCATCCACTCGCGGGGATAATGGGAGCCACCAATGCGGTCACTATAACCACGGATGCTATGGGCGAGGTGACCATTATTGGGCCCGGGGCAGGACGCATTCAAACCGGATATTCCGCATTGGTCGATATAATTGCCGCAGGAGGCGCCCGATGAAAATGCTCTTAGATGGCAAGTGGGTAGATCGCGACTATAAAATCGATGTTTGCGATCCTTATGATAATTCGGTGATCGAGACCGTTCCTTCCGCGGATAAGAACGATGTTGAATTGGCTCTCAAATCAGCCGTGGCCGGTTTTGAGATTACAAAACGAATGACAGTCTATGATAGGGCACAGGTTCTCTACAAGACTGCCCAAATTATTAGTAACCGACTTGAAGAGTTCGCGACGATAATTGCCCGGGAGAGCTCAAAGACCATCAAAGAAGCCCGCAAGGAAGCACGACGCTGTGTGAATACAATTACCTGTTCGGCGGAGGAATCCAAGCGAATCCTCGGTGAGACTATCCCATTCGATTCATTCCCCGGTGGTGAGAAACGTAAAGGCTTTTATTACCGTTTCCCTATTGGCGTAATTCTCGCTATCACCCCGTTCAACGACCCACTGAACCTGGTGGCACATAAACTGGGACCGGCATTCGCAGCAGGAAATTCAGTAATTCTCAAGCCGGCAACAGTGACGCCGCTGTCAGCCATCAAACTGGTGGAGGCTATGATTGAAGCCGGAATGCCACCGCAAGCCATTCAGGTGATCACGGGACAAGGTGCCCGCATCGGCGATCCATTGGTGACCGATGACCGGGTGAGGATGATTTCCTTCACCGGCGGGGTTGAAGCCGGAAAGCATATTGCCTCCATTGCAGGCATCAAGAAGATTGGGATGGAGCTTGGTTCAGATTCTCCTGTAATCGTCTGGAAGGATGCCGACTTACAACTGGCGGTTGAATCGTGTGTGTCGGGAGCCTTTTGGGCGGCCGGGCAAAATTGCATCGGCGTGCAACGATTGCTTATTCATCGTGATATATATGAGGAATTCAGAGCCGAATTTGTCAAACTTACGAAGACCTACAAAATCGGCGATAAGATGAAAGAAGAGACGAATATGGGTCCGATGATAACAGAAACCGAGGCAATCCGGGTCGAGCAGTGGGTGAAGGAAGCGGTCGCCAAGGGTGCCAGGGTTCTCACTGGCGGTGGACGCACCGGCGCGCTAATGGAGCCAACGGTCATGGAAAATGTTCCCCCAGAAGTAAAGGTCCATTGCGAGGAGGTATTTGGACCAACAGTGAACTTGTATCCTGTCAATGATCTCAACGCCGCAATTAAGGAAGCCAATTCACTGCCATATGGCTTGTTGGCCGCCATTTTTACCCGCAACATTGAAGTTGCCTTTAAGGCAGCATACGAGCTGGATTGCGGTGGCGTAATGATTAATGACTCGACCGATTATCGTTTGGACTCGATGCCGTTTGGGGGCGTCAAGTATTCCGGTCTGGGTCGCGAAGGTCTTAAATTCTCTCTGCAGGAGATGACCGAGCCGAAAGTGGTATGCTTCAATTTGCCGGGAATGTAATCGCCAACATCATCACTGCTGAAGAATAAGATTTTATTTCCGTGCAGGATGGCATCAATTTCTTGATAATTTGTGGGATTTACAGGCAAGGTTTCAATGCTGATCTTGACTGAATGGATATAAATCAAAGGAAGCGGCTAAAGTGGATTCGGTTGTTTGAGACGGTTGGGAATGCAGGGAAAGCTTGCTTGAATTGTAGGATTTCAAGGCCGACTCTGAGAAAATGGCTGCGACGATACCGGCGAAAAACCACGTTCACCTGAATCTCCTGGGCCAGCTTCCTCTCCGAGGAGATGCCATAAAGATAACCCAAAAGCATCATTTTGAATAATACCACCGGATCTACCGATGGTTGACCGGTATGACGGTAATGTGGACGCGTCTCGCCGTAGAGAAAATCCAGTTCAATCAAAGAATCAAAACGCCTCAGCACATGATCCCATGGTACCATTTGCTCCAAATTTATATTATAAAAAAGTTTCGGTGAAAATCGTTTCTGGCCCGGCATATCACATCCTCCCGTATTCCCATACATACTTCATAAAATCACCAAAATCAACAAGTGTTCGGCAACAAACCCCTCTTCTTGACAGAATGCGCAATTGCGGGGGGATATCATTTAGGTTGAAATTCCAGTTGTAAAAGCATATATTTTCCATAAGAAAGATGTCGGGAGCGTCCGCCGGCGGCGTAGGAATTCCGTCAGGAAATCCGCCTGTGGCGGACTGACGGCGCAGGAATACAAGTATAATGTCAGGAGCGCAGGTGTCTGACCTACAATTTTCAGGAGGAGTCATGGCTTTTAATAAAGTTGAATATATCTGGATGAACGGGAAAATGGCTAAATGGGATGAGGCCAAAATCCATGTACTATCGCATGTCATTCATTATGGGTCTTCGATATTTGAAGGTCAAAGATGCTATAAGACCGCCAAAGGGCCGGCTTGTTTCCGCCTTACGGAGCATATTGATCGGCTTTGGGATTCGTGCAAGATTTACCGGATGGAGATACCGTTCACCAAAAAGCAGATATTTGATGCCGTTCTGGAGCTTATAGCGATCAATAAACTGGATGAGTGCTATGTCCGGCCGTTGGTTTATCGTGGATATGATTCGCTGGGCGTTGACCCCAGAGGGTGTCCGATAGATGTGGCGATCGCCTGTTGGGTTTGGGGGAAATATCTTGGCCCGGAGGCGCTCGAAAATGGAGTGAAGGTCTGTGTATCTTCATGGAATCGTAATGCGCCGAATACGACGCCGACGATGGCGAAATCGGGCGCTAATTATATGAACGGCCAGCTAATCAAAATGGAAGCGATCGCGCGCGGATGCGCCGAAGGAATTGGACTCGATATCTATGGCCATGTTTCGGAGGGTTCCGCTCAGAATATTTTTATTGTCAGCAATGGGGTACTAGTTACGCCGCCATTCTCGGCGTCAATTTTACCCGGAATTACGCGGCGGACTATTATTAAGCTGGCCGAGGATATGGGAATCAAGGTTATCGAGGAGAATATTCCTCGCGAGGCGTTATATATAGCGGATGAGGTGTTTTTCACCGGCTCGGCGGCTGAAATAACCCCGGTAGCAGAAATTGATGGGATTCAGATCGGCAACGGACGTCGCGGCGAAATGACAGAAAGAATTCAAAAGCGGTTTTTTGATATTCTTGAAGGGCGGGCGGAAGATATTTATGGGTGGTTGACGTATGTGCCGAGGAGGTAGGCGGGTAGAGGGTTGCGTCAGGAGGGACTCCTGACGCCGCATAATAAAATTCCGTCAGGAAATCCGCCTGCGGCGGACTGACGGCGCATTAGAAGTGTCGAAACCACAGGGGTTTCGACCTACTATGTGGAGAAGCGATAACATGGGGCGGATGTGGACTCGCCGCGGCGAGCCGCCCACAAAATGACGGTGCAGAGCATAATTTATGAAGATTGCAATTGGTAGCGATCATGCCGGGTTTGAGATGAAGGAAAAGGTCAAGGCTATTCTTCAACGGAATGGGCATGAAGTGATCGATTTCGGGACGACGGACAAGGAATCGGTTGATTATTCTGATTATGGATTAAAGGTGGCGCATGCGGTCGCCAGTCATGACGTTGATCGGGGTGTGGCAGTTTGTTGGACGGGAAACGGGATGACGATTGCGGCCAATAAGGTCAAGGGGATTCGGGCGACCCTATGCCTAAACAAGGATATGGCCTATTATGCTCGATTTCATAATAACTCGAATGTTTTGACGCTTTCGCAGAAGTATATTCCTGAAGCTGAAGTTGAGGGGATTGTCAAGGTCTGGTTGGAGACGGCTTTTGAGGGGGGGAGGCATGCGATACGGTTGGGGAAGATTGAGGAAGAAGAGGGGGGGAGTAAGTGATGGATGGCGCATGACAAAGGGCGAAGATCGGGCGACCGCGAGGGTTCGCCCCTACAATGGATAAATATAAATAGAATGTGAAAATTGAGGCGGTCGGATTAAGAATTAACCGATGGAATAAGTACCAAGGCGGAGAAGATGTCATATTTAAAGAATGTCGATCCAGAAATATATGATGCCATAATGGGCGAAATTAATCGCGAATCAGATAAGCTGGAATTAATAGCCTCGGAGAATTTTGTGTCGATGGCGGTGCTTGAGGCGGCCGGCGGTGTCATGACGAATAAATATGCCGAGGGGTATCCCGGGAAACGATATTATGGCGGATGCGAATTTGTTGATGTAGCCGAAAATCTGGCGAGGGAAAGGGCAAAGCAGTTGTTCGGGTGCGAGCATGCTAATGTCCAGCCCCATTCGGGTTCTCAGGCGAATATGGCGGTTTATTTTACGGCGCTGAAGCCCGGTGATAAGGTAATGGGATTGGATTTATCGCATGGCGGGCATTTGACGCATGGGCATCCATTGAATTTTTCGGGGAAGCTTTTCCAATTTTTTGGATATCAGGTTGACAAGGATACCGAAGTTATCAATTATGATAAATTAATCGCTCAAGCAAAAGAAGTTCAACCGAAAATGATAGTTGCCGGCGCTTCGGCCTATCCGCGGATACTCGACTTTAAGAAATTCCGCGAGGCCTGCGATGTCTGTGGGGCATATATGATGGTTGATATTGCTCATATTGCCGGTCTTGTGGCGGTGGGGTTGCATCCATCGCCGATACCTTATGCCGATTTTGTGACAACCACGACGCATAAGACATTGCGAGGACCACGCGGTGGAATGGTAATGTGTAAAGAAAAGTATGCGGCGGATCTTGATAGAACGGTAATGCCAGGTATTCAGGGTGGACCACTGATGCATGTTATAGCGGCAAAGGCAGTGGCTTTGAAAGAAGCCTTAAGCGATGAATTTAAATCTTATCAGAAGAGAATAATCGAGAATGCCCATACTCTGGCCAATGAATTGAAGAACAGAGGATATCATATTGTATCCGGTGGGACAGATACGCATCTCTTCTTGATATCATTTATTGAAATGGGGCTAACCGGCAAGAAGGTAGAAAAAGCGCTTGATGCGGCGGGAATCACAGCCAACAAGAACACGGTACCATTTGATCCGCAGAAGCCATTTGTGACATCGGGGATAAGAATTGGAACGCCGGCAATCACAACGCGCGGTATGGGTGTCAATGAGATGAAGGTTATTGCCGGATTTATTGATCGGGTGATTAAGAATATTGATAATGAAGCGGTTCCAGCAGAAGTAGCAGGCGAGGTGAAATCTCTTTGTGATAAATTCCCATTATATTCTGAACTGAAATAGAATAAACCCATAAGAGAATATTTAACAGGGGTGTGTGATTCGCATCCCTGTTTTTTAATTTGAAATCTCTTATAAGAGAGTTTATATTTTTTAATGTCAGAATCGAAAGGGAGTGAGGAATAATATGTTAATACAATTTTCAATGTTTCCGGTTGGCAAAAAGGAATCGGCTGGGGCTGAAGTTGCCAAAATAATTGATTTGATTGATAAATCTGGGCTTCCCTATAGAATGTCGGCCATGTCAACTATTATTGAGGGGGAGTGGGATTCTATTATGCAATTGATAAATAAATGCCGATTAAGATTAAGAAAGAATAATAACCGGATTTATATGGTATTGACTATGGACGACCGAAAATCGGCAAAAAATCGGTTAGTCGGGAAAATCAGTTCAATCGAGAATAAGTTGGGAAGAAAAGTGAAATCATAATAAAGGATTATGTTATGTCAGCATTTAGAGTTGTATTCATAACCGTACCGCATGATAAAGCAACCGGTCTGGCTGAGGAGATTATTGAGAATCGACTGGGGGCATGCGTCAATATAATCGACAAGGTTCATTCGATTTATCGATGGAAAGGGAAAATTACAAAAGACGAGGAATCGCTTTTGGTGATAAAGACCGCTACCAAAAAGGTTGAGAATTTGATAAAATTTGTCAAAGAGAGTCATTCCTATGAAGTCCCTGAAGTGATTTCGCTCAATATCGCCGAGGGGAATCCGGATTATCTCGATTGGCTCGATGAGGAAACCAAATAGGGTTTTCTGTCAGCAAATAGCTTAAGATTTTGATTGCGTCCGAATAAAGATTCTTCTTAGATTCCATCCTATGATAAACAGCAAGGATCACCGCCCATCTTGGAATGAATATTTCATACGGATTGCCATGTTGGCCGCCACCCGGTCAACCTGCCTACGTCGTCAAGTGGGGGCGGTAATTGTAAAAAACAAAAAGGTATTGGCAACCGGTTACAACGGTTCCCCATCGGGACTGAGGCATTGTCTTGATATAGGGTGTTTAAGAGAGGAATTAGGGATACCATCGGGTCAAAGGCATGAACTTTGCAGGGCCATACATGCCGAGCAGAATGCCATAATTCAGGCGGCAACATCAGGGATATCAATTGAAGGGGGCATTTTATACTCGACCACGTTTCCGTGTATTCTCTGCGCCAAAATGCTGATCAATGCCGGAGTCAAAGAGATTTATGTGGCGCAGGGGTACCCTGATGATTTATCCCGGTCTATGATGGATGAGGCCGAAGTGCAGGTGCATTATATTGAACTGGATAACATACCAAATAATTTCAAAGACGCGAAAAAATGAAATGCCCTTTTTGCGGACATGAAGAAGATAAGGTAATTGATTCTCGTTCGGCGCAGGACGGACGGGCGGTGCGAAGAAGGCGTGAATGCCTAAATTGCAAAGAGCGATTTACCACTTATGAATATATCGAGAGTGTCACCCTTTCTGTCATTAAATCAGACCAAAGGCGGGAACCGTTTGATAGGCAGAAACTGATACATGGAATGAAGCTGGCCTGCAATAAGCGTCCGGTAACGACAAAAAAGATTGAGTCGATCGCAGATGAAATTGAGGCGCGTTTACAAGAGTTGTCCAAGAGTGAAGTCACCAGTAAGTACATAGGGGAGCTGGTGATGGAGAAGTTGAAGGAAACGGACGAGATTGCCTATGTCCGGTTTGCATCGGTGTATCGTAAGTTTCAGGACAAGGCGGAATTTTTGGAAGAGATGAAGAAGTTGTTGGGGTAGTGGATTTGTAGTTATGGCTTGCGAAATGCCACTATAATCTAAATCAGGTATTGTCATTCCCTCAAAAACCGATTGACTTCAGTTCATTTTTCGGGTTAATTTTGCCCTGAAAAACTTATGTATAAGAATTTGGTTTAAGGAATTAAATCACAGCGGCACTGCAAAAGAAAGGATAATATCGCAAGGGGAGTGTTGAAAAAGCTGGGTGTACCGTGTCCGTGCATGGTTCGCCGTGGCGAATCCACGTCTGCCAGTGTTACGCAATAGCTTAGGGGCAGATGTGGACATCTGCCGCCCACACGTTGGGGGTTTTTCAACAAGCCCTGAGGGTTTGATTTATCAAATCCATAAAGCAGACAAAATATGGCTGGAGAAAAAGAAATAGACAAGCCGGAAGAAAAGAAAAGGGTGGAGATGCCGTTTCTTGAGCATATCGAGGAGCTGAGGTGGCGGCTAATCAAATCGCTCTTGGCTATTGCCATATTTACAGTTACCGCTTTTTTCTTTGCTGAAAAGCTCTATAAAATGGTCACATGGCCGCTTGGCGATACCAAGCTTTATTATACTGAGATAACCGGCTCGTTTTATGCATATCTTAAAATTGCTTTTTATACCGGAATAATCGGCGCTTTGCCATTTGTCTTATATCAGTTATGGAAATTTATAGCTCCCGGGCTATATACTAAAGAGAGAAAAATCATAATTGCCTTAGTGTTTTTTTCGACAATATTATTTCTAATCGGAGCGGCTTTTTGTTTTTTTATTGTTTTGCCGTTTGCGATCAAATTTATGCTTGGATATGGCGGGGGGGAGATGACTCCGATAATCACGGTTTCGAGTTATATATCATTTACGGGTATGCTTATGCTGGCGTTTGGGGCATCTTTTGAATTGCCGATAATCGGGTTCTTTTTTGGCAAGATTGGCTTAATTTCGGCGAGGATGCTCTCAAAAGTAAGACCGTATGCGGTTGTCATTATTCTTTTTGTTGCCGCCATATTAACTCCGACTCCCGATGTTTTTACTCAATTATTGCTGGCAATTCCGCTCTATTTTCTATATGAGTTGACTATTATCATTGTGAAATTAACCGGTAGGAAAATGGAAAATCGTCCTTGAATTTTCGGCTGAAAAGTATTAATTGAATCGTATAATTTTGCGTTGGATATTGATTTTGGAGGAAAGATATCAATGAATGCAGTTAAGAAATGGATTCTGGCCATTCGGGCGCCTTTTTTCACCGGTATAGCTATTCCCATAATATTTGGGGCGACTTTGGCTTTTTATGAGGTAGGGCAGTTTCACTGGGGTCTATTTTTTGTTACTCTTATAGGGGGAATTTGTGCGCATGCTGGAGCAAATCTCGCCAATGACTACTTCGACCACAAAACCACCGATGATGATATCAATCCCAATTTTACTCCATTTTCAGGCGGCAGTAGAATGATTCAGAATAAAGCAATCTCGGCCAAATCGGTGTTATCGGCGGCGTTGATATGCTATACTCTGGCATTAGTCGCGGGGATTTATCTCACAACAAAGACTCCCGGATATATGGTTTTAGATCGGAAGAGC
>JAGVEJ010000154.1 GCA_020058225.1 Candidatus Zixiibacteriota bacterium
AAAACCCCCAATATTGAGGGAATAGATATTTTTTGGGCAATAAAGCTCGTGAAATGTCATTCCCGCGCAAGCCATTAGGTACGGCTTAGACGGACGGGAACCCAGAAAACGGAAGCATAAGTACAAGACAATCACCGCATTCTGGTTCCCGTGTCAAAGCACGGGATGACGGGTCGGACTGCTGAGATGAACATGAACGATGCACCTTACCATAACATACACTTTTTCAACAGTCCCCTATAGTTCAGGGAAATGTAGAAAATGAAAATAAAACATCTAATTGCCGTACTATATTTGCTTGTGCTCATGCCGGCTGATTTTCTTTTTGCCAGTGATATCAACCAATCGCTTGCCGGTAAAATATCTTCACTAAATCCTAATGAAAAGATTGGCGTAGTAATTGCATTGAAGGAAAATTCCGCCTTGTCGGCGCTGAAAAAGGAGATTCCGGTCAACTACAAAACAGCCGCTGATAGGCATAGATACAGTCTTGAGGTTATGAAAACCCGCGCCATCTCTGGGCAGAAATCGATCTTGGCATATTTGGGAGAATTGGAAATTATTCATCAAGCGAGCAATATTAAGGGTCATTGGATAATCAATGTAATAACCGCCGATATCGATGCTGGCGAGATTGAAAAAATTGCGGCTCGTGAAGAGGTGGCCTCGATTTTTGAAATGCCCAAAGCGGCATTGATCACACCGACTGAGGCCGGAATAACGGAAGATGCAAAATTATTGGCGGGAGTTACAGCCAATATTAAGGCTATCGGCGCTGATTCGGCTTGGAAACTTGGATATACCGGCGAGGGACGGATTATCTGTTCTTTTGATACCGGCGTTGAGGGACTTCATCCCGCGATAACCAATAATTGGAAAGGGCTTGATGGCGATTCCTCGGCCGCTTGGTTTGACCCAATCAAAAAGTTGCCATATCCACATACCATTGCAAATTCCGAGCCAAGTATTTATAACCATGGCACGCACACTATGGGTATTATGGTCGGCCATGATGATATAACCGGCGATACAATCGGCGTGGCGCCGGACGCCAAATGGATATCGGCGGCAGTTATCGATATTGCCGGGGCATCAATAATTGATGCTTTTGAGTGGGCCGCGGATCCAGATGGCAATCCCAACACCATAAGTGACATTCCCGATGTCATAAATCATAGTTGGGGTGTGAATAATTTTAATTTGGGTTGCGATGAATATTTCTGGCAGATGATTGATAACACAGAAGCGTTGGGAATAGTCAATATTTTTGCCGCCGGTAATTCGGGCCCTATAGGCTTTAGTATAGTAAATCCGGCCAATCGGGCTAAAGATTCATTGGATTGTTTTGCCGTCGGCAATATTAATGCCGACACAAAAATCGTATATTCAAATTCATCGATAGGGCCCTCGGATTGCGACAATATTTCCATAAAACCAAATGTGGTGGCTCCCGGAGTATCAATAAGATCATCCATACCATCAATATATTATGGTTACATGACTGGGACTTCAATGGCGGCGCCTCATGTCGCTGGCGCCGTGGCAATTTTGCGACAGTATGCGCCAAATGCCACGCCCAATGAAATAAAAGAGGCATTGTTGGCCGGGTGCGAACCCTTGCCCACAGCCGACAGCTCTCCCAATAACAATTACGGCTGGGGATTGATAAATATTCCCGCCTCAATGCAAGCCTTATCGCCCCAGCTTGTGCCATTATTAAAGGTATATTCTGTTGATCATGCACCTGTCAATCCAGGGGATACTATAGAAGGGTATGTCTTCATTAAAAATTTCGGTAATACCTTAAATGGTGTTTATGGGTTAATCGGTCATACCAATGGCGGAATAAATGCATTGGTTAACTCTCTTCAATTCGGGCAAGTGATGCTTGGCGATACCTCTTGCAGTGATATTCTATTTAGGGCGACAATTGATGATACGGTGACGGCCGGTTCAATGCTATCGGTTGATATGACACTTATAAGCGCAACATCAGATACTCAAAATGTTAAATTATATATAAGAGTCGGAAATGCGCCCGAAGAAGGGTTTCATACGCATATCAATGATTTGATTAAATTCACCGTTTCCAATTTGGGGCAGTATGGTTTTGCCAATGGAAGTATGATTCCACTTGGGTATGATGGTTTTAAACTCAGAGATACTAATTATCTATTTGAAGGCTCTTTTATGATCGGGATTGATTCGGCTCATGTCTCTGATGGCGCCAGAAATATCATAGAGGAACTTGATAATGATTTTGCCCCTGCACCGGGTGGAGATTTGGTTATCTCTATCCCAGGCTCTCACGCCGATGAGGAAACTTTTTCAATATTTAATGATTCAAAAGCAGAGCAGACTCTCGATTTGCAGATATCGCAAAAGACATATAGCTGGGAAAATGCGCCAAATAATACATTCGTTATCTTAGAATATGAAATCAATAACCTGTCTCAAAGTGACTATACGGGATTGTATGCCGGATTATTCCTTGATTGGGATATTATTGGACCGCCTCAGAATCGCGGTGGGTTTTCGTATGAGGAAGAATTGGGATATTTATACTATCAAGGTATCAGCATCAATAGATATATGGGGGTCTCATTGCTAAAGCCGGAACAGGTTGCTTCCTATGATATGCGGCATAATCCGATATACCCTGAAACAACCCCTCTCCTAACTGAATTAGCCAAATTTGAATATCTATCATCGGGAATAATCGATACTCTGGATACTCTTGCGGGAGATCTGGCGCAGATTATCTCAGTGGGACCGTTTGATTTGATATCGGGCGGCTCGGTCAAAATTGCTTTTGCACTAATGGCGTCCGATAGTCTGACCGGATTGAAAGCGGCCGCTTTGCAGGCCGGAGTAACATACAATACATCGGTTGGCGTTGATGACGAATTACAAACTATTTTGCCGACAACAATGGCATTGGAACAAAATCACCCCAATCCCTTTAATTCATCAACCTCAATCAAATTTACCTTATCCACCAAAAGCCACCTAAAGCTTGAGATTATTAATATACTGGGACGAAAAGTAAAGACTCTCATCGACGCGGAATTTCCGGCCGGACAACATACGATTGAGTGGGATGCCACCGATGATGCCGGTCAACCGGTTTCCAGCGGGGTTTATTTCTATAGACTGAAGAGTCTGGATCGCAGTAACCCTGACCTGCAGATGGATGGGGATCAAATTCTGGTTAGGAAAATGGTTCTCTTAAAGTAGGCGGGCGCGGTATCACAGCGAATGAGGGCGTATGCCATACGCCCCTGCTATGATAAAAGTCAAATTATTTGGCTACCTTTTTTGTTATTTTCTTTTTTCCTCTTATTTTTTTCTTTGGTTTTATCTTCA
>JAGVEJ010000019.1 GCA_020058225.1 Candidatus Zixiibacteriota bacterium
ACCAAGCGTAGGTTTTTTTATTATGTTTTGGAAAAGTAATTTTCTATCAAAAAGACTCCGGCCAATCTTTGAAAGCCGTAAAATCCGGCTGGTGGTCGGCGGGAATCTAGCCTTGTCTATAATCTTGGTTAACCTAATGGGACCAATCGGAGGACAAGTGCCGGCAGAAACCGTCGCAATTGCCACTTTAACTCCAAGTACTATCAAGGTTATCACCGAAACCACTTTTAGGGTTCCCCTGGCTGACAACAACGGCTATTCCCAGGGGTTCCACGGCAAACATCCGGGGGTCGATATTAAATCTAAACGCGGCACAAATATCTTGGCTGCGGCAGCCGGCACAATAATAGAAGTTGAAGCTAAAAGCTTAGGCTATGGCCACAAAGTGATAATCGAACATGCCGGTCAGATAAAAACGCTTTATGCCCATTTGGACACTATTAATGTTAAAGTCGGCGATGTTGTTACCAAGGAAACAGTATTGGGAACCGTTGGCATGACCGGCTGGACCACCGGCCCACATTTACATTTTGAAGTCAAAAATGATTCCGGATATATTAATCCAAAGCAGATTTTGCCGGAGCTTTAAAAAGTAACCAGAAATAGTTGATTAAGTTATTGCGTTATCCGTGCCTACTAATAACTTTTTGAACTCTATCAACTTATTTCTTAATTTTGTACTTTTCCGGCACTAATTTCAATATCGTATCCACCACTTCGTTGACCGATTTTCCGGTAGTATCAACCAGCACGGCGTCGTCAGCTTTCCGTAAAGGCGCATAGGCCCGACGCATATCCAGCTCATCCCTTTCTTTTAAGGCTCTGATTATTTCTCCGTGGGAAGTGGTGTCTCCTTTTTTCTGGTATTCCTCAAAGCGCCTATTTGCCCTCTCTTGAGGATCGGCAGTTAAATAAACCTTTACCTGGGCCCTAGGCAGGACCATAGTTCCAATTTCCCGGCCTTCCATCACTACGCTTTGACCTTTTGCCAACAACTTTTCTTTGACGTGGACGGCATCGATGACAACTTTATTAACAGCAATTTTGGCCACCAAATCGTCAATTCCATGGCCCCTAATATCCCAAGAAATGTCCTTACCGTCCAGCAAAACAGTGATTTTTCTGCCGTCCTGCTCTTTAGCCGAAGGCTGCCTTTCCGTCAGTTTAGAATTTTTTAACTTTTTGGCAATCTCAACCGCCTGTTGTGGACTTAATCCATCGCGGATAGCAATATGAGCAGCTGTCCTGTAAATCGCTCCGGCGTCGATTAAAAAAATGTTCAACCGGCGGGAAATCTCTTTAGCCACTGTACTTTTCCCCGACCCGATGGGGCCATCAATAGCAATATGTAGTGGACGCCTTTGCATAAAAATCCCTAAAAAACAGCCGCTGTAAGTAGTGGCTGTGTAACGGCTATTGTAACAGAAGCACAATAACTCACTAAAGTTACACATACTAACCTACAAGTTGCTATACTCGCCTCATGACTCCCGCCGAAGAAGCCTTCCGCAAAGCCAAACTCGAACAATACAACCAAATGCACCATGGGTTATATCAGCAAATTGTCAGCTGGGCCCATTCTTTAGTGAAACAAATTGAGCAGCAGCAAGCGAAATTGCCAATTGGCCAGCGCAAACCGGCGCCCAACGCCCAAGCGATAATTAATACGGTCATTGCTTATATCCACAACACCCGAGACCGAAATCCCGCCGGCTGGTTCTCTGCCGTCAAACGCACGATAAAACTTCCATAGCCCTGTATATCTAATTGACGAACGATTTGGGTTTTGTTATTGTATTCACAATGCCCAAAACGCCGTGGAATAAAGTCCCCATCAAAAAAAACCTACTGAATAACCTGTATATAGAAAAAGGCCTTTCTATTGGCTCTATTGCAAAAATTCTTAAGGTTTCCAATAATATCATCCACAACAGGTTAAGAGAATTTGGTATTAATGTCCGATCTATCTCCGAAGCAAAAGAAATCTTTCGTATCTCCAAAGAAAAACTAAATGATTTGTATTTCGATAAGAAATGGTCAATGGGCCAAATTGCTAAACACTTCGGATGCTCTCACGGAACTATTGTCTACAGATTCCGGAAATACGGCTTAAAATCCAGAGGACACCTCGGCTTGAGACGGCCGGTTATGATTGATAAAAACCAACTGGAACGACTTTACCACGGGCAAAGTCTCTCGCTAGAGCAAATTGCTAAACGCCTACATTGTAGTAAAGGCGCCATCGAAAGAAAAACTCGAAAATTCAACATTAAACTCCGTGGGAACGACCATCGAAAGCATTGGCGTTACGAAAAGAAATCCTTCGATGGAAATCCTGAAGAAAAAGCATATCTGATTGGTTTCCGCCTCGGAGATCTTAATATCTTCCAAACAAACCAAGTTATTGTAGTCAGGGGATCAACTACAAAAACCGCTCAAGCCACTTTGTTTGAGCGCCTGTTCACTAATTACGGCGGCGTAAAAACAACCCGCGCTAAAAGAGGAACGATTGAGCAATATGCCTATTTAAATCACAGTTTTGACTTTCTTCTGCCCAAACAAGACAAGATTGAACAGTGGATCTGTGAGTGCCCTCGATGTTTTCTAGCATTTTTCGCCGGCTACTTTGACGCTGAAGGATGTGCTCATCTCCACAAAGGCTACAGAAGCCAAACACCAGATGGGAGATTAGAAATTCAATCTTACGACAAACATATACTTCTCCACTCTTGGAAAAACCTTTCTAAGCTTGGTATTCAGTGCAAGCGGCCAGTGATTTCCAAGGCGGCTGGATATATCGGTTCTAATGGTGTACGCCACAATGGAGATTCCTGGCGGCTCTCCATCTGGACTAAAGCTTCAGTATGGCATCTTCTTCACTTATTGGAAATCGATATGAAACACACCAACAAACTCAATCGCCTAAAAAATATCAAGCAAAATATTGTCGAAAGAAATATTCGAAAACGCGGCAACGCTGTAGTTCTTGACCTTTCAACGCCACCAATACCCTTACATTCCCATATCGCTCATATCGGGACTTGAAGTCTTGTCATCTTTCTTGATTTCTAAATCCGTAACTAATGCTTCTGTGGTTAAAATCATTGAACCAACCGAAGCCGCGTTTTGCAAGGCGCTCCGGGTAACTTTAACCGGGTCAATTATCCCCTGCTTAAGCATCGAACCAAATTCTAAGGTCAGGGCATTGAAACCATAATCAGCGACAGCCGAATCAGCAACCTTTTTGACTACCCAACCAGCATCGGCGCCCGAATTTACCGCCAGCCATCTTAATGGCTGCTGACAGGCGTCGCGCATAATGTCTACGCCAACTTTTTCATCATTACCGTTAACAACCAATTTGTCCAAGACCTTGGCAGACCGAAGCAGTGCTACGCCGCCTCCCGGGACTATTCCTTCTTCAATCGCTGCCTTGGTAGCTTCAACCGCGTCTTTAACCCTCTCCTGAAGCTCCTTCAACTCAACTTCTGTGGCCGCTCCGACACTGATTACCGCCACCCCGCCTGACAGCTTAGCCAGTCTTTCCTGTAATTTCTCTTTATCGAAATCGCTGGTCGTTCTGTCCGTTTCTGACCTAATTGACTGAATCCTAACCTGAATTGCCGCCTTAGTTCCGCCACCACCAATAATTCTGGTATTGTCCTTATCGGCGACAACTTTATCGGCCCTACCCAAGTCTTCAACAGTAACGGAATCCAATTTTCTGCCGGCATCTTCGGAAATAAATGATCCGCCGGTCAAAATCGCGATATCTTCCAACATAGCTTTACGCCTGTCGCCAAATCCCGGAGCCTTAACCGCCAAAACGTTAAATGATCCGCGCATTTTGTTAACAACCAAAGTCGCCAAAGCCTCTCCTTCAACTTCATCAGCCACAATTACCAAATTCTTGCTGACTTTAACGAATTTTTCTAGGAAAGGCAAAAGGTCTGAGATAGAGCTGACTTTTTGATCAGTAATTAAAATATATGCATCGCTGATCTCAGATTCCATCGTATCGGCATTAGTGGAGAAATATGGCGACGCGTAGCCCTTATCAAAAGACATGCCTTCTTTATGATCAATCTCGATTTCAAAACCTTTTCCTTCTTCAACCTCAACCAGTCCATCGCGGCCAACCAGCTTGAGGGCCTCGGCAATCTTTTTGCCGACCTTTTGGTCTCCGGCGGAAATTGTAGCCACTGATTCCCAATCTTCCGGTTTGACATCTTTAGAAATCCGCTTTAACTCCGTTACCAGCGCTTCAACTGCCTTTTCAATCCCATGTTTGATCATCATCGGGTTGGCTCCGGCGGTAATATTCTTCATTCCGGTTGAAACTATTGTTTGGGCTAAAACAGTAGCAGTCGTGGTTCCGTCGCCGGCAACGTCATTGGTCTTGCTGGCCGCTTCTTTTACCAACTGAGCGCCCATATTCTCAAACGGATCTTTTAATTCAATTTCCTTGGCGACCGAAACTCCGTCATGGACAACGGCCGGAGCTCCCCATTTTTTGTCCAGAGCCACATTACGGCCACGGGGACCGAGAGTGGTAATTACGGCTTTTGCCAGCTGATTGACTCCTGAAAGGAGTTTATTGCGGGCCTGATC
>JAGVEJ010000156.1 GCA_020058225.1 Candidatus Zixiibacteriota bacterium
AAGTTAACCTCAACGGATGGCCAATACGAAAAAATATTGACTGTCAAGGACGATAAGGTTGATGGCGACGCATTTGTTGATCTGGTTTTTGACAATCTAAAGGTCAACCTGAATTATACTCTTGAGATCAATCCGGGGAAAGAGGGCAAGCCCTATAATGTATTTGAAGATGAGCCGCTTGAAGATGTGATAGATTATTACTCCATGCTTGAGGAAGGCGACAGTCTTGAAGAAGACGACGAAGAAGAAGAAAACAGCAAAGAAGCGCCAAAACAGGATTGGGAAAATGAAGGTGGTGGAGGAATGCAGTATGGAGGGGATCCGGATACTACCGATAATGCTATGGAACAAATTATGGAAAGCGAAGAACCTGATGAAGGGGAAGAAATAAATTGGAATACTTTCGATCCAAAGAAGGTAAAAGTAGAAAATGATGCCGGTGGCGATGAGGAGATTGATGAGTTTGCCAAGTGGTAAAGGCAAAGAAGACAAAAATAGTCATAAATAATTACCATGAGGATATGAATAATTACTTGACTTTTGTTATTATCAAATTTAATATATTGTAATTTCACAACTTAGCCAAGATGAGTCCTACTCATAGTTGGTAAAAAAGGAATTCCCTTTATTGGGGATATAATATGGATATAGCCAATTATTCATCAGATTCAAGAGCCGCAATTAAGGTTGCCCGTGAGGTAGCCACAACTTTTAGGCATCCGGAAATAGACCTTGAGCATTTGCTTATTGCGGTCCTTCGTTCAGAAAGCGCCGGAGTTGAGTCAATAATCAATCAACTTGGGAAAAGCAAGGGTTACATTGAATCGCTTGTGGAGGAATTCCTAAAAGAACAGCCGCGAAAGAGTTCCGCCCGAGACAATCTTACCATTTCTCCCTCCGTGCAAGAAACATTAATGCAGGCGATCGAAGAGAAGGCAAAACTCTATGATGCCTTGGTGGAACCGGAACATATTTTTATTGCTATTTTCGATCCGCGCTCGAAGCTTTCGCCGTATCTCCGCGACAAGATTGACATGACCAAAGAAGATATCTATCGCGCCATAGCCGACAGCAAGTCAGTTCAGGAAATTGCCTCAACTAAGGGTCCATCGGCTGTCACCGCAGAAGGCGAGACTCCCAAGGAAGTGGCGGGAACACTCAAATATTGTATCGACCTTACCAATATGGCTTCAGCCGGCGAATTCGACCCGATGATTGGCCGCGAAAAAGAACTTCAGCAGGTGATTCAGATATTGCTTCGCCGCAGAAAAAATAGTCCAGTACTGGTTGGGGGCGCCGGGGTCGGAAAGAGCGCTATTGTTGAGGGATTTGCTCAAGCCATCATTGCCGGAAAAGCGCCCAAGACATTAAATGGCGTTAAGGTAATGTCGGTGGATATGGGAGCGTTGGTTGCCGGGGCAAAATATAAAGGGGAATTTGAGGAACGATTCAAAAATCTCGTTGGTGAAGTTGTCAGATCGGGCGGGAAAATTGTTTTATTTATCGATGAATTACATACCATTGCCGGCGGAGGAAGCTCGGGCGGCGGTATGGATGCCGCCAATCTCCTTAAACCTGCTTTGGCACGTGGACAAATTCGTTTGATTGGCGCCACCACTGAAGAAGAATATGGTAAATATTTGGAAAAGGATAAGGCTCTTGATAGAAGATTTGAGAAGGTAAAAGTCGGGGCTCCCAATTTTGACGAAGCGGTTCGTATTGTTAAGGGAGTTGTTCCGAAATATGAGGAGCATCATAAAATAAAATATACTGAAGCGGCGATTATTGGTTCGGTCAAATATGCCCAGCGGTATCTAAGCGAAAGGAATCTGCCGGATGTGGCCATTGATGTTGTAGATGAAGCGGCATCGGAGTTCGGCGTAAAAGAGGAATTCGCCAAGAATCAAATTCCTCAGCTTGAGAATCAATTTGACGAGATTGAAAAGATAATTCAGGCCTGCGAGGGGAAAGACCCCGATAAAGATGCGGCTGAATTTGAGAAATTAAAAACGGCTTTTGATGATTTCCTGCGCAATTTCGAAAGACTCAAGGGATACTGGGGACATCGCGTTGACACACTGACAGGAGCAAAAAAATGACTGTAAAGAAAATAAATATTGAAGAGCTGAAAAAGGACTTCAATGAAAAGAAAGAAGTTTTTGCTTCACTAAAGGATGTTGTCGACAATTTGGAACATGTTATAGATGATGCCGATATTGCGGCAGTTATTTCCCGCCGGACCGGTATCCCCCTATCAAAGATGTTGACCGCCGAGAAAGACCGTCTGGTCAATATGGAATCATTTTTATCAGCCAAAATTGTGGGACAGGAAAATGCCATCAAGGCCATCGCCAATGCCATTCGCAAAGCCCGCGCCGGTTTGAAATTACCTAATCGGCCGGTTGGTTCGTTTCTCTTTCTTGGTCCGACAGGCACCGGCAAGACATATTTGCCCAAGCTTTTGGCCGAATTTCTTTTTGATGATAAGAATGCCATGGTGCGGCTCGATATGTCGGAATTTATGGAAGCGCATTCGGTGGCCAAGATGATTGGCGCCCCTCCCGGTTATGTCGGATATGAAGCCGGCGGTGTTTTGACTGAGGCTGTTAAGCGGAAACCATTTTCGATTGTATTGTTGGATGAAGTGGAAAAGGCGCATCCAGACGTTTTTAATGTATTGCTTCAGTTGCTTGATGACGGGCGTTTGACTGATGGGCAAGGGAGAACGGTTGATTTTTCCAATACCTTGGTGGTGTTGACCTCCAATTATGCCGCAGATAAAATATTGGATGCCGATCGCGAAGGACGCGAAATAAATATGGATGAGGTAAGGGGATTTCTTTTTACCAAATTCCGTCCCGAATTTCTCAACCGCTTAAACGAGATAATTATCTATCATACATTTACACAGGAACAGGTGGAAGTAATCGCCGGCTTGGAATTTAATCAGTTATGTTTATTGCTGAAGGATCAAGATATCAGAGCAACCCTCTCGCCGGAGGCAAAGCATAAATTGGCGGTTGATGGTTACACTTTTGAGTTGGGAGCGCGGCCTATCCAGCGTATAATAGAGAAAGAAATTATCAATAGGCTATCGGTGGATATAATCACCGGGCATGTTTCCCCTGGTGATGAAATATCGATTGAGGTAAAGGACGACCAGTATATTTTCACTCGAATAGAGGATTCACATTAATAAAATAAATGGAGGAATAAATGGCAAAATTTATTCTCGGTGCGACAGAGAAAATCGCAAAGGATGATTCAATTCCGGTCGAGCTTCTTCCCTCCAATAAGATGCTTTATGTTGCCAAATTGAATAACAAGGAAGGGGCTGATGTCAGTCCGACAAAATGCGTTAATCTCAAGGAGGTTTTCGAGAAGTTTCGCCCCTCATTTTCGGCTGAACTGGAAAGCCCTGATGGTCAGCAGGTCAATGCTGATTTTGAAATCAGAGCCATGAAGGATTTGACCAGTAAGGAGCTTATCGAGAAAAATGATCAGCTCACTGAGACCTATTATGGCAAGGAAATGCTATCCGATTTGGAGAAGCAGTTAAAGAAAAACAATGCCCTCAAGAAGACGCTTGAAGACAAAGAAAAGAAAGAAGCTCTTCTAAAAGTGGCGAAATATTACATTGATCTTCTCAGCGAATAGAAAAGAGGTGAAATAAATGGGCGAAGAAGAGAAAAAAGAAACTCAGCCACAGGCGGAAGCGGCACAGCCGGAATCGGTAGTAATAGAGAAAGTCTCCGATGATGAGTTTGCATCATTGATGGGGGCGACATTTGCAGACTTTAGTAAACTTTCCGGTTTGCTCCCGTCATTCAAAACTGTGGATGGTGATTTGGTCCGCGGCGTGGAATGGCTTGATCCGAAAAAGGATTTCCAACGCAAGGAATTTTTGACCAAAAAGGAATTTGCAAAACAGAGAAAGCTTTTGGCGCAACGTTTGAAAATCTGGATTGAATTCCTCTCCAAAAGCTCCAATCTTGATGAGGTGCGTAAATACCTAAACGAGGATGCGGCCAAGCTGGAAGCCAATCTGGAAAAAAATATGAAAAAAGTCCATCAGGCCAGCCGAGAGCTTGAGACCACCTATCGTGCTATTGACAAATTTTTTGCCAATGCCCAGCAGGAGCCGGATGAGAAGGTCAATGCCTTCTTTTCCAATGTCAGCGCTGAGGAGCTGATGGATCCAAACGATAAAGAAAAACTCGAAACCGTTTCCAAGGCGGTGGCAGATCTTTATCGTGAATGGAGTGTCAAGGAAAGTTTTGCCATGTGCGTGGTGCCGGGATATCTTGGCAGTATAGAGAATATTGATACGCTTGGCCGTCAACTTGGTATGCCAAACAAGGTACAGATTCTTACCGACCTGCCGAATTTTGAGAAATTCGAAGAAGTGATGGAAATGTTGGAGGATCCTAATTACGCCAACCTGATGGGTATTGATAATTACAAGCAATATGTGGCGGTATTCGCCAATTATGTTCTTGCCCGTAATGCCAATCAGTATGAAGATAGCGATATGTGGATTCCGCCGTCATCAGCGGTAGCCGGTAAGATGTATCAGGGAGATACTACCATTGGGATGCAACAGCCGATGGCAGGATTCAAGTTTGGCAAAATTGCCGATGCCAAATATCTTCGATTCAAAGCCAACCAGCCTGATGCCAGCAAAATTAATGAAAAAGGCGTCAATTCGTTGGTTAATTTTGAGGGTACCGCAGTGGCCATGGGCGCGGCTACATTATTCAGCAAAGAGACATTTAATATATATTCCATCAGACGCACCTATGACTATGTTTACAAGAATCTGAGGAATTACCTGAATAAACAAACCTTCACTGTCATCGATCAGAAGTTTATTGACACCATGCGTAAGGATATCGATAAATTCATGAAAGCGATTTCGGGCGGTGACAATATTCTTCAGGACTATAATGTTGTCATTTTTGCCGATGAGGAGATGCGTAAGCGTCAGGAAATCGATATAAAGGTCAGTCTTAATCCAAAATATCCGGCGAGAACCTTCAACATTGAATTTGTCGCTTGGAATCAGGATAATGCGACGAGTGTGAAGGATAAATAGGATACGACAAAGAGAAATATGAAACGCCATAACATAAACAGATTAAAATAGGAGGATAACGTATGGCACGGAGACCAATTCTTGAGATTGATGGAGTAGTGTACAAGAATGTTTATGAGGTTTCCTATGAATTGTATACTGCAAGGGACGAAACCGGCAGACCGTCAGATCGCGCCCACGCCGGCGTGATTAAGATCGCCCGTGAGAGCGATGAGAATGCCAATATCGCCCGCTGGGCGATGAATTCCGAAAAAGCCAATTGGAAGGATGGCAAGGTGACTTTCAAGAATCCAAGTGATGCCACGATGAAGGAATTAGCTTGGAAGGAAGGCTTCATATCAAAGTATGAGGAACATATTCCTCATGTTAAAAGCAAGCCCGATGAGCAGGTTTTTGAGTATTTCGAAATTTCCTGCCATGAATTGACTATTGGTGATGCCACCATAGACAATCGCTGGGAAGAGTAATTTTATTTGGAAGTAAATCCGGGTAGGAGAAAATTTTCTTCTACCCGGCGAAAATTTGAAGGGACTACGATAATATGTCTCCATACGAGGAATCACGACAAGCCGCTTCGTCTTCTCAACCGGCCAAGGGATCTGCCCAAGCCAAAGCGGCCGCCAAGGCCGAACAATTGCTGGCCACTTCTGCCACCTGTGTTATTCGTATCGATAATAAGGAAATAAAGAACGATGTCTCTTCGGTGAAGCTGGAACAATATATAAATCAGCATCATGTCTTGGCTATACGTATTAAGCAAATTGGCGGCTCTTCCAGCTCCAGTGGAATTGATGATCCCTCGGATTATTCCGGTTTTCTTGGGAAATCAATTTCGCTGAATATAAAGCCGCAGGGAGGTTTGGTTGATTCCTCAAAGGAAATGGAATTTATTGGAGTCGTTACGAAACTTGGCCTTGATAATAGTATTGATGGGGTCAATACGGTTCTAATAACGGCCTCCAGTCCCACAATTGCTCTGGATGGCGCCAGACATAATGCCTTCTTCCATGATATGACTGCCAGCGATGTTATAGGAGCCATTTTGAGGAAATATCCTATCACTCTCGGGAGTATAGAATCAACCACTGTTACTCACAAATTCACGGTGCAATATCGGGAAACCGATTATGAGTTTATTATGCGTCTGGCCGGAGAGAGCGGGAAATTTGCCTTTTATAATGGCAAGGAATTTCGCTTGGTGAAAGCCTCGGGAAATGCCCCTGAGGATTTGACTTGGCGGGAGACGTTGGGCGCTTTTACATTCGGATTCGGAACGGGAGCTTATGAATTTGCATCGCAGGTTTATAATTATGAGCAAAAGAAGCACTATAAGCAGGATACTAAATCATTGCCTGCCCAGTCGGCATTATCGGCATTGAGTAAGATTGCGCCGGATGCTTCGCAGACTATTTTTTCCAATTCCGGATTTTCCATAATTCCGAAGACAATCGGCGATTCTCAATCGCTTGATGAATTGCTTCAGAGCAAAAAGAATGGCGTTCTTGGGCAAATGATAAAATGCTATGGTATTTCAATCATACCAAAAGTTACGGTTGGAAGCTGTGTAAAAGTTAAGGGGATGGATAAGCTGGATGGGACTTTTTGGGTAAATTACATTTGTCATAAATTCGATGAAAGCGGGCAGTATAGCAATTCCTTTGACTGCACCCCGCTGGATATGGCTTTCCCCACCGCCCGATATCGCAGACTCCCTATCACCGATATTCAAAGCGCCGAAGTGCTTGATAATAATGATCCGGATAAAATGGGGCGAATTAAGGTCAAATTCCCATGGATAGACTCCGATGAAACAATCTGGGTGAGATTTTTATCTCTTCATGCCGGCAAAGATCGCGGTTGGTATTGCCTTCCTGAGATAGGCGATGAGGTTCTTATTGCTTATGAGAATGGAAACCCTGACCTTCCCATTGCGTTGGGTGCATTATATAATAAAGTTGATCTGCCCCCATCCTCGGCGGTCAATGCTGATAATAATATCAAAATGTTTGTCACCAAGGGCGGTAATCAGATCTGTTTTAAGGATGATTCCGGGAGTGAGCAGATAAAAATTTCCACCAAAGATGGCAAGAATGTTATTGTTATGGATATGTCCGGCCCCAAAATCAGCATTGAAAGTAAAAATGGCGATATAAGTATTAAAGCAAAAAATGTAAGTATAGAATGTGACCAGAAATTTGAAGTCAAGACACAGACTGATATAGATTTAAAAGCACAAGGGAATCTTAATACTGAAGGCTCAATGAATGCCAAAATGAAAGCGGGTGTTAACCTTCAACTTGAAGGCACTATCACTCAAGTAAAGGGAAACCCCATACAGTTGAATTAATCATATAAATGGAATATCTTGCATTACCTTTTGTGTTAAGGGAGGGGTATCTCGCAAAGGCGACCTTGGAGCAATCCATAACTTTTTCGCTTGGCTTGCTCTTAAGCACACGTACAGGGACAATCCCATTTTTGCCTGAATTCGGGTGCGGCATTTGGGAGAAGGAATTTTCCGACCTCTATACCGCCAACAAGGCCGACATTCGTGCCAGCTTGAGGAATGCCATCGATAAGTTTGAAAAAAGGCTGTATAATGTCTCCCTATCATTTGTAAATATGTCTACCGATTCGGCTCATGTTCTAGGGATGGCTGTTAAAGTTGGCGGCTACTATCGCGAAGACAACGAGGAAAAAAAATATGAGGCTACATTTGATCTGGGTTGATAATGATTTGGGGATAGCTTAAGGCCATATCCAATGCGACAAGACTTTGAAGAATCAGCATGAATGGAATGATTAGATAGTATGAATGATAAAGAACCCCGAACAACCGAAAAGATTTTTCTTAATATGCATCGTGAACTTCGGGCTTGGAATCGCTCTGTTCCGGAATCGCCCGAACGGCTTGACCCCATTATGAGGGTATTGCTTCAATTGTATGCCAACCAGCTGGCCCAAATTGAAAAGGGGATTGATACAATTTGGGAGAATGCCGCCAATTCGCTCATTCGCGCCGTTTGTCCGGAAAGCCGCCGATGGCCGGTGCCGGCATATACTGTCATGCGATGCAAACCAATAGACCCGGTGGTTGATGTCGATCCGCATACAAGATTTTTTTATAAGGAAAAAAGAGAAGGCGGACAGACATTCTTTTTTTCCTCGCTTCGTCTGGAAAAGCTGATATCGGCGGAAGTAAAATATATTTTTCTTCGCGCTGGTAATTCCGTAATAAATCTCTCTCCCATGACGGGAAAGGAATCCATCCCATCAAGAAGACAACAGGTGACTCTTCCATCAAGAGATGCGGGCAAAATATATATTGCGATAGATTATTCCGGCAGGCCGGCATATTTCTCGAGGGCCAATATTTTCCTTAAAGGGATACCGGATGTATTAAAACAGTTGCGTTGGGCACATTGGTATCCGGGTTCAAATTTCGGTCGTTTTTATGAGGACTGTGGATTCTGCCCGGGACTATCCGATGATTTTTCACAAATATTCAAAATTGATGACAGACAAATTGATTGGGGCGGATTGCGCACCGGAATGGACCTATTCAAGGCTTTAGAGGATAATTTTGTCATTATACCTGAGAAATTTGCTTCTACATGGGAATTGGGACCTATTGATGAAGAACTTGCTGAAGTGTTATCTTCCGCCGGTCAGGAATTTGGCGACACCGGAAAATATTACTGGATAAGAATTGATTTACCTCAAGGAGGAGATAAATTAAAACTCCAATCCCCTTTTGAAATCTACTTCAATTGCTTTATTGCCGTTAATAAAAATGAACTGACCCTTTTTAAGCATACCGGAGGTAATCGGCTTGTTGAGGTGGAAATCCCCGAGGATATCGATAATATTTTGGAGATAATCAAAGTAATTGATTCGGGGGGGCGCGAATTCCTTCCTCGGTATATGGTGCAAATTGAATCAAAGCAAAAGTCTTACTCCCTTGAAGAAAGAGGGAATAAGCTGGTTTTATGGTTTGATTTCTCGCATGATATCGAATTGCCTCCTGATTCCATAACCATTAATTATTCTGTAACGGCCGGTACCAGCGCCAATGGAATAGAAGCCGGCAGGATAAGCGAATTGTATGAAAGCCATCCGGGAGTAACTGCCGCGGAAAATATTGTGTCTGTTACCGGCGCCATACCTGCCAAGACCGAAAGCCAAATTGTCGGCGAAGTCTCGGCGAGGCTTCGCAGTAGAGATAGAGCCTTGAGTTTCGCCGAGATATCCAATTGGGCCATGACTTATGATCCAAGAATCCTCAGGGTTGAATGCCGCAATGGCGTGGTGCGCGGGGAAAAGGGCGTGCATCGTTGTATAGTTGTTTATGTATCAGTCAAGGGAGAGAGTTTCTTTTCGCAGGATGAAATGGCTCTTCTGGAAAGAAGATTGACGAGTTTCTTAAAGTCTCGGGCTCCTGTAAATGCTCATTTCAAGGTGGAGATTGGCAGAGAATGATTAATGAACAGCGCCAAATAATGCCCGATTTCTGCAGTCGACAGTTTCCTTTTCATTATGTAACAGCCCTCAATACCTTGAAAAAAATGGGTGTCGATATTGATAATATTGATATTCTGGCCGCCGGTGAATTTGAAAATTATAAGGGTGAAGTGAGAGAGCAATCGCCTGACGCGGGAACAATTCTAACCGATGAGACAAGGATAATGCTAAAAGTTGGCTTTCCGAGTGCGGTTGATTATATGCCCTATCAATTTTTCTATGGTCTCGGCGGTGGGGTGGAACGTTCGTCGGAATGGGAGGATAAATCACGAGAATTGATGGCGCCATTCGATGCGGCCATTGTTAGAAATAATGCCAGAGCCAGATACGAAATATTAAAATTCTCCCATAGTTTTCTTGAATATGAGCATTTGATAGCATTCCTGAAGCTTTTTGCCTTCGACCTGAATTTTGATTCAAGACAAATATCGGAGATACTCTCATGGATGGCGTTATTACCGGCCTTTCATCACTGGGGAGGTAATCCAAAATATGTTGAAGCGGCGTTGGAATTGATCTTTGGATATGATTTTCAGATAATTGAAAATATTGAAGCGGAGTTTTCGATACCAGAACCGATTCAATATCGTCTTGGGGCAAGAATAGGAAGGCTCGGACATGAAGCGATTATCGGGCGAAAGTTTTCTGAATCCGATTCCACTTATATCATAAAAATTCATGGAATACATATAAATGAAGTTAAGGGATTTCTTCCAGGCGGCGGCATAAGAAGAAAAATAGAGAAAGTTTTACAGATTTGCATGCCTAACAATTTGGAATATAAAATAAAATGCTATACTATTGAGAAAAAAGCAATTATAGGCAATGAGAAAAAGAGAGGTTTTCTTGGGTATGCAACTTATATTTAATGACCTTGACAATAGCGTTGATGAATGATAATTTTCGGTTTAATATTTGAGGCAAGATAATGAGTGACTTGAGCTTATATTCGGTTAACTGGCAGGATGGGATGCTGATTACTCAGCAACACCTAAAAGACCAGGAGCGGTATTTCGAAGATTTAATCCGGTGGCATACATTTGACATCGGCGATAAATATGGGTTGGTAAAAAAATCTCATTCGGGAAAACCTGCTTTGAGCCTTAATGCGACTGCAAGTGGAAACAAGTTAAGAGTCGAAGTTGTGCGATGTCAGGCGATCACTCCTGACGGGACATATATTGATATCGATGATGTTGGCAAGAATCCGGTTAAGGCGGAAGCTACCATTAGTGAATCTTTGATACAGGTTTTCATAAGTGCTGATCCAATTTCAAAGAAGCAGATCGGCGATGCGGATCCATCGGAAGATGTTCCTCGCATTCCATATTTGGCCAATAATTATGGTCTTCATCTTGGAAATCGTCCCAATTTGCCTGAAGGAAGATTTATTCAGCTGGCTGAGTTATCGGTTGTCGGCAGTGAGGTTTCATTTTCGCAGAGCTTTTTTCCACCATGCTTATCGGTCAATGCCGATGAGCGTCTTGCCCAAAAGATTGTCGATTATAGAAACAGACTTGAAAATCTTGTATCACTTGCCACGCAAGCATTTAAGAGTGTCACTGCCAGCGGAGCATTGTCGGGCGAAAGTACCACCCTGCAGGTAGCCTTTAAGGAAACCCTATATCTTCTGGTATTTAATCTTTCTTCAACGCTTGATGAATTTGTGACCGGGCGTAATGCCAAGCATCCACTATGGGTAGTGGTCCATTTCAAAAGGCTCTTTCGGGTGTTTTCAACTCTGGTGAATTTGCATCCCGGCCTTAAAGATTATTTGAATGAAAAATATTTCAGCAAGGAAGTAAATTCTGATATTGGCCGCTTTATTTCTTCAATAGAATCGTTCATTCTGGCTGATTACAATCACGAAGCGCTTGGGGAACAACTTCGGATAATTGACGATGTTCTGGGCAATTTGAAGGGAATTTTGGGATTTCTGGCACAGACAAAAAGAGAACAACTTGGCGAGCAGGCCGTTGCTACCGATACTCTTACTTATAGCGCCCGCACCTACCGCTTGGCTCCCTATGGCTCCTGTCGTCTGGAGCAGGCAGGTGGTCTAAGCTATCTCTTAATGGACATAACTCAACCGCGTCCGGTCGGGGATACCGTGATGTTAATGTCCAAGGACCTTTTCAATGTCTCCGAATGGACCAATATGCAGGTTCGTCTGGGTCTTAATGATGCGCGAGGGCTTGGCGAAACCGATCCGGTTGATGTTGATGTAACTACATTTGGCAATAAAGTGGCTTTGCATCCGAGGGATATGGTTCGATCTTCATCAGTTAAACAGATTACTTTAATTTTTCGGGGCGCTCCTGATCCCTCAAAATTTGGTAAACTTGGCAAAATGGATTTAATAATATATACTCTATAAAAATTATGCCGGAAGAATAAGATGGAAATAAAATCCTATATAGAAGACCTTTTCAAATACATTGATGCTTTTGAGAAAAGGCCGGCTCAGTTTGAAACAGAAGCTTTTTTTCAAACCTATAATGGTATTTATGCGGTATTTCAGGCTCTGCGCGAGCAACGTGATCAGGCCATAGAAGTTGATCATTATTTTCTCGATAGAATAAAGCAGTCTTCCTTAACCAGCTCCGATTTGCGCGAAATAGTTATGCAAATCATGATAACTTACTTTGAATCTGAGGCGGATACCGACGGACAGACGAATCAATCTTATCTTTATTGCCGCGGTTTAAGAACAGTAAGGCAAGATATTCCTTTTTTTGAATCAAGGCTGATTCCTCTTCTATTCAAAGAGGGTAGCCTTGGCGGCAATTTGCGATTATGTTCTTTTTTGCTAAGCGAAATTTCGCGCTATATCAATAAGTTTGGCAAAAAAATACATGCCAATTTAAACCCGGAAGATTTCGGGGGTTTATCGGAACCAATGAAATTTTTGGAGCTGGCTCGTCGAAGACTTGAATTCGGAACGGAATTGATTAAAGATAGGTCCACGCTCGAATTTCATTTGTCGCGTGTCAATGCCTTTGGCAAATTGGAGCAAAAGGGGAAAATATATAGCCATTTTTTAAAGGAGTGGGGATATTTACGAAGAACCAGTTTTTGGTCCAAAGTAAAAGGATTTTTCTCGGAACTAATGGCCAAATTAAAAGGCGCTTTTTCGAGCGGTAAATATTTTCGCCTTGTAGTTACCCAGCGCAATCCGGCCTACTTGTTCTATGTCTTAATAATTATGATATTCATTTTTCTGGCAATATATGTTCCAATTTCGTGGATGGGCTACTCTGAAAATAAGCTGAATCAATTCCGCAATCATGCTAATAAAGTGCAGAGCGGGGAATTTAAATAATGCTAATGCGGGAAGAATCCCGATTTTAGGATAAAATGGAAGCAGGAAAAATTTTCAAGATATTCAAGAAGGGCGCCAAGGCTGGCGTCAAATACCATGAAAAAAAGGGACAGGCAGGCAGTTTTGCCTGGCCAGCCGGAGTCAGAATTGGAGTATATGGGCATTCCAACTCGGGGAAAACGGTCTATTTTACCGTACTGCATGAGGAATGCAAAATATCCAAAGAGCTTCAAATTTCCGTAACTGAAAATGCCACGGCCGGGGAATTTTTGGCCAATTATCGGTCACTCTGGGGAGTTGGGACCGCCGTTGATTCTGGTACAATGGTTGATCGCAGGGGGGAGAAAAAATTCCCAGACCCGACTATCGGTGACAAGGTATTGTTATTTAATGCCTTTGTTGACCGTAAGAAAAAATATTCCGTGGTCACCTATGATTATAGCGGGAAGGCAGTTTCGCTTTCCGATAGGGCAGATCTGAGAGAGAAGGCGCTTGATTTTTTCATGGGATGTAATGGTTTACTCTTCTTCTTTGATCCCAAAACATTGGCGGCCGAACTGCAATGCCAAGAACATGTAGCGGCTTTTGTAAGTATGCTGGAGCACCTTGCTCCGCTTCATTCAAGGTTGCCAATTCCCATAGGACTGGTTATTTCGAAGGCAGATATTCTCCCCGGATTTACGGGCGATAATCAGACAGTTTTGATAAATGCTGAAGACGAAAATTTTCTTGCGGAAGAATTTGAAATATTTCTAGATAGAGTGTTAAGCAGTAATAAAATTGCCTCCAATTCAGCGTGGGCGGGTTCGGTAAGGAATCTTCTAATTAAATTGCGCGAATTCCTGAAAATAATTGTTGGTCGGACGCTTGATTTCCAGATCTTCTTTGTTTCCAGTACCGGTCAAACTCCAGAAAAAATCGGGGCGGATGTCGGGCGCTCAATATATTTGCCTCCGGCAAAAATCCAGCCAGTTGGAGTGAGAGAACCATTCCATTGGATGCTGAATTCTATCAGTCGTAGCAGGAAAATTTCAGGATTCAGAAAAGTCGCCAAGTTCATTACCGTCTTGAGTCTAATCTGGATAATACTATTTTCCATCCCATTTCTTTATCATCTCAAGATTCTGCTTCCGGGGGCGGAAAAGAATGAACGGGAAGTTCTTCAAATGGCGCAGTCAAGCGCTCATGGGATGTCACCGGCTGATCGAGAACGAGTAATTAATGAATACAAAGAATATAGACGGGCCTTTACAGTAAGAACGTTCTTTGATGATTTTATCCCGCCGGCAAAACAACTCTGTGATGTCTATGCGGAATTAAATTTTGGCTCGGCGGTGGAAAGATTTAATCAAAGCATAAAGCATTTTACCGGTATAGTCTCGATGCCGCCCAAATGGCCTAAATTGAATCCGATGACCGATTCGCTCGATGAAAGCCCTGATTCCAAAATGCTTCTCACTGAACTTGATGCTTTCGAGGTGAGTGATTCCACCTCCCCATCCCCGTTATTTTTCAGCAAAAAACGGATTTACGGATATCTGGATCTATTCAAGGAATCCATTCGCAGGCCGGGTGATTCAATTTTGACAAAAATCATTCAACTAATTAATTATAATCTTGAAACATATCCGTCTGACCTGAGTAATGAAGAAAAGGAATTGATGGGAGCCTTGTCCACTTATTGTTCTTCGAAAAAGGAGCAAAAGGTGCAGACGGCTACCGCGCAGGCGGCCCGAAGCGAATTTGAGACCGTAATTGAAGCGGTCAATGGGAATCTTGATCCGTCCTACCGGTTTGGGAAGGCGGTTGAAGAGTTACAGGCGATTCTTGTCGGACTCGATCAGGCGGTTGATAGAAGTAAGATTACCATGATTAATAAGTATATTGAAAGCGCCAAACAACTAAAGAATAGCCGGATGGAGTTTTCGTGCAAAATTGTCAATATTCCGGCTGATGCGCATCTTCATATTGAGGTCACGGGTGATGGCGCAAATCCGGAATGGTCAGATCGCAACCAGATTTATAAGGATGATGTAATAAAGTTCAAATGGAAAATTGGGGATGATATTCATGTTGCGATAGATTTGATTGATCATGAATGCTCCTGGGGCAAAAAAAGTAGCGAAACTGTTGTTTTAACGGATGATTATGCTATATTCAAAATGGAAGAGGGAATAGCCTTTGAGAATATAGGGAAAAAGGTAAAGGTGAGTCTCTCTCCGGCGTTAAAGGATATTTTGCCGACTTTGAAGTAAAATGAGTTTTTTGTTATAGAGATGGGAGTATAGAATGAACGCTAAAGCTATTAGAAAGTTGTTTAATATAACTGGAATATCCCTATTACTAATTTTCATGTTTATCATTCCGAATACCATGGCCGGAAAAGTCCAGCTTCCAAAGGATAAGACAGTCAAGGTAAGTTTTGATCCCGGCAAAGAGATATCATCGGGCAAATTAAAAACCGGCGATACGGTTAAGATTGTCCTTGTTGAGCCTATCGAAATCGGCGGTGTCTCTATTGTGGAAAGCGGCGCTACTGGGAAGGCTGTGGTTGTTGAGGCGAAGAAAGCCGGCTGGTTTCATAAAAAGGGGTCTATTAAAGTTGAATTTGTGGAATTGGATACCAAGGGAGAATTCAGGGCGGCTGATGGCGGCAAGATCAAATTATCCGGCGTACTTGATAAGAAGGGCGGCATTAAATTTTTCCCATCAATACTTCCGTTTCTTATTGGCAAAGGTGGGCAGGGAAAGATAAGTTCCAGTGCAATCTATGCTGTAACGGTGAAAGAATCGATTTTTCTTGAGTCAAAATAAAGGTTTGATTGATAGCCAAAAAAGCGGATGATGTTGCATGATCCGTTTTTTTGGCTATTGTTGTATTGGTTGCGGCAAAAAACGAAGCCATTTGTGAAATTGATATCTATTTGGTAATAAATGAGTTAGGTAAAATGGGTTCGTTTTTTATTTTTTTGTTCTGTCCTTTTTCCCGATTTCGATCGGGACAAGTTTGGTAAATGCAATTCATATCCCTCTATATATATGTCTTGACTCGGGATTACCATTGAAGTTGTAGTAAATTTGCGAGCGAAAGTGATGCATGAAGGTGTCAGGAAAGGGTTCCTGACACCGCTTTCACAGGGTATGTATCAAAATGCCCTGCGATTCTTTCCTTTTCAGTCCTGATTACCTTGATACCGGTCACATGAATGT
Source organism: Candidatus Zixiibacteriota bacterium (assembly GCA_020058225.1). GTDB lineage: Bacteria > Zixibacteria > MSB-5A5 > GN15 > PGXB01 > JAGVEJ01. The sequence goes on from JAGVEJ010000156.1 coordinate 16,149, forward strand.
CTGACGGCAGATAATACTTGAGTCCTTTAATGGGCAGTTCGGGAAATCCTACCTTAGATCCGGTGAAGGCATCTTTCCCCTCAATTCTTGTATAACCTTCAAAATTGCCAATTGTGAAGTCATGCTTGTTTAATTCAATTTTATATCTTTCCAGCGCAGAAGCGCATAGAGGAAAGGTAATGGCGATTACCAATACGGCCGCCAATATTTGTTTAATTCTGTACATATAATCCTCCGGCTTTCTTTTTACAAGCTGTCATTATCATTTCGTTTTATATCTATTTCTCCACCATCG
>JAGVEJ010000162.1 GCA_020058225.1 Candidatus Zixiibacteriota bacterium
CCTCCTTGTTATGCCGGAATATAATACTTAATGTAAACTACCTCATGATAACATCTGTAAACCATGTTATGATACTGTACATGCCATGCGCCCCTACAATTGCCCATCGTAAGCGAGAGGCACCGAGGCCGTACCCCGACTTGTCATCCCGTGCCTTGAGAGGCTGTGTCATAATCCCAAAAACGTGCGCGGTTCGCCGCAGGCGAATCCACATCTGCCGATAACTTCTTGCGGCACATAGGACCATTAAATCATCATTGTTCCATTTCAAGAATTATGACACAGCCTCCCTTGACACGGGATCCAGAAGGCAGTAACTGACTTGTACTTATGTAACTACTTTCTGGATGCTGGATCGAGTCCAGCATGACACTTTCGAGGTTTTGGTAAGAATATGAATTTTCGCATTAATGGGGGGTTTTCAGCACGCTCTAAGTTTGGGGGGCATGTAATATTTGGGGCGTCCGGTGTCATCCCCCGAAGAATCGGGGGAAAGCACCTGACGCAATGTTCAATGAAAGCCCAAACTCTGCGCCGTAGGGAGTCCCTTCCTACGGAATCATTGCAATATTTCGGTCAGGAGGGACTCCTGACCGCGCTTTGAAAATAGTCAAATAGACAAATAGTCAATTAATCCCTGATACAACGAAGCGAAAAACCGAAATGCTTATTGTCGTAGTTGCGGTAGACATCTGAATAAAGGTAATACAGGTGTCGGTACCAGGCGGAGTTACTACTGAACTCAGTAGAAGACCAAAAGTAGGCGAAGTAACCTACATGGTTGTAAGTACCAACGTTGTAACGGTAGCCGCCAGGCAATCCGGAAAAACCACTTTCATTAGTAGCGCCAGTATTAGGACTGTACCAATGTGTGGTTCCGGCTTCTTTCATTTTTCCGCCAGCAACAGCGTCGCCGCCAAGATAATTAACCAACGTCTGCCACTCAGCATCGCTTGGTACATGCCAGCCGGTGGGAGCTATATTCCGGCTGTCGCTTACAGCATACCAGTTATACAATCTGCCATAAGTAGCTACATTATTTATATCATTATTATATTCGCAATAAGCTCCGGTTGTAAGACCACCCCATTCGCCACCGTCGGTTACATTGGGTATGGAATCACCATTTTGATAGCGGGTTACTTTCAGATTCTCCACCGTCCACCATTGATTGCCTATCTTTATGGTTTGATAAACATTACCATCAATGTCCGCTACCGTTCCGCAGAAGGGTGCCGGGCCGCCTTTGTAAAGATAATTAATAAGATGGGCTACATCCAAAAGATTTATGGTGCCGGTGTTGTTGACATCGCCGCAGTCGCCCGCAAATGAAATTGCAGAGGTGATTAAAATGAGAATGCCTAAGAGCATCATTGACGTTCGTCTCATAGTTTTGCCTCCTGATTGTGTCAAAAATGACAACGATTTTACCCTTTGGGGCTGTGCTCTGAAAATCCCCGGTTTCTCCAAGAGAGCCATTTCGCCAATTCCTTTTTGCCCGACAATAAAAGGAAATTGCGAATATCTTTGATATACTGCAATAAAGAAAGAAATAAAAAATGGTCAAGGGAAATTTTGGTTTTCTTGGAAGATTTTTGGAAATATTTTTTCGTGGCCAATTATTAAAGAATGCGTCAGGAATTCCGCCGGCGGCGGACTGACGCCGCTTATGGGGGGACTGGCGGCGTATAAAAAATCGTAATAAATTCCGTCCCGATATATCGGGATGGCGCGGTAAGAGGGTTTTTCAACAAGCCCATTACGAACTCCTCGCCTGGATTAATAAATCTATTGATTTAAATGCTCTTAATTTGTTACAAAAAAAATTATTTAATATCCCGTATTGAGAGAATAAATTTTTGTTGACATTTTGATACAAATTGCCAATTTTTGCGAAAAATAATTAACTGTTTTATTTAGGAGGATTTCAGTGAAAGTCAAAACTATTGCTTTGGCAATGTTAATTGTTTCATTGGCAGGATTAGCCGGTGCGACCGATTGGCAGGGATTGTATGGAGTCGGTATTCGCGGTCCGGTATTTATGCCGATGTTTAAGGGTTCCGATTTCTCAAAATTTGGGGGATCATACGAACCGTTCATGATGGGGCTTGATGGAGCCTTGGAAGTCAAATATGGCTTATCTAAAAGACTTCTCTTAACCGCCAGTATGGCATATTTGAAGACCTATGACGATACCAGCGCCACCAGTAATTGTGGAACATCATTTCAGAATTCCGATAATGCCTATGCCAAATTGACGGCTTTGAGTATCGGAGTAATGCTTCAATATCACTTCCGTCCGGAAAAGAAAACTCAGCCTTATGCGCTTTTGGGCTTGGGCAGTGATTTCTGGTCAATCAAGAGTTATCCCTTCGATAAGGAAAAGGGCGACGGCAAGGTTCAGGATTTTACGGTCAAGTATGGTCTTGGCGTAAATTTCTGGCTTAGCGAAAAGTTCGCCATGGACCTTCAGGTTAGAATGACCAATCAAATACCCAAAGTCAGCACCACCATTCAGTCCGGTTTTTATGGAGCCCAGGATTGGGAGTCCGGCGCCATTCGACCTTTCAATGGATACCTTGAGCCCTCAATCGGACTCGCTTACTATTTTGGCAGACATGAAGCAGGAGAGAAACCGAAAGAAATGGAAATGGATTCCGACGGTGATGGCGTTTATGACAGTAAAGATAAATGCGCCGCCACCCCAAGAGGCGCAATTGTTGACAAAGACGGCTGTCCGCTTGATTCCGATAAAGACGGCGTCTTCGATGGTATCGACAAATGCCCTAATACTCTGGCTGGGGTTAAAGTAGATGCTTTTGGCTGTCCTCCCGAAGAGGCTGATTCTGATGGCGATGGCGTGCCTAATTCGCGCGACAAATGCCCCAACACACCTATGGGCGTAAAGGTAAACGAAATTGGCTGTCCGATTGATGACGATGGCGATGGCGTTCTCAATGATAAGGACGAATGTCCCGGGACTCCTAAGGGAACGGAAGTGGATGAAAAGGGTTGCCCAAAAGTGGGTCGTCTTGAAGAGAAAATTACCCTTCATATCAATTATGCTCCTGCGTCCTATGAGCCGGACGCACCAGCCAAAACACAGCTCGATTCCGTGGCCGATAAAATGAAACTCTTCCCCGATTTACGTATTGAAGTTAGAGGTTATACCGATGATCGCAACACCGAAGATTTTAATAACGTTCTTGGTCAGAGACGCGCCGACGGCGTGAAGGATTACCTGATTGGTAAGGGAATTGAAGCCGGTCGCGTTGTGGCGAAAGGTTATGGCGAAGACCCGCAGTATTTCATTGGCGATAATAATACTGCCGAGGGCAGACTGATGAATCGTCGCGTGCAAATCGAGACGATAAAATAATCTTGTAGGGTAGAAATGACGTAGGGTCGGCCTAAAAGCCGACCCTATTTTTTTATTTGATGATTTTCTGATTTGCACCCCTGACTTTTGCCCCTCACCCCTAACTCGGTCATAAGCTTTGGTGCAATATTGGGGGTGCGCTTCCCGTGAGAATGATTGGCAAACAAATCGTCTTTCTTGGAGTCGGGGTAGAGATAAAGCGGGAAATTCACATTGCCGCCGCGATATTGCATTTAATCATTTTTTTTCTAAAAGTGATTGCTCTTTGCCATAAATGTCCATATTTTAGTTTATGGTGCAAAAAGTGTCAAAGGAATAACTGTGTTTAAGACAGCACAAATTTCTCCTGATTTTGGAGTCAATGAATCTATAGTTTTTCATAACGGTGATACAAAAAATCTGCTGGCACAGATACCCGACAATACTATATCTCTAGTCATCACGTCCCCGCCTTACAATTTGGGAAAAGAATATGAGATGGAGACTGATCTCAACACCTATATCCAATCATTTGACGGCATTATCGCTGAATTAGTGCGCGTACTCGAGAATAATGGCAGTATTTGCTGGGAAGTCGGTAATTATATAAAAAAAGGGGAAGTTTTCCCGTTAGATGTTTATTTCTATAATCTATTTCTAACTCATAATTTAAAACTGAGGAATAGAATAATTTGGCAGTTTGGGCATGGTTTGCATGCCAGCAAGCGATTTTCAGGAAGGTATGAGACAATTTTATGGTTCACCAAATCAGACAAGTATAAATTCAATTTGGATGCTGTTCGAATTCCCTCAAAATATCCGGGGAAAAGGCACTTTAAAGGTCCCAAAGCTGGCCAACCATCATGTAATCCGCTTGGGAAGAACCCCTCAGACATTTGGAAATTTGTTGCCCTTGACTGGGAAAAGGAAATTTGGGATATTCCAAATGTCAAATCTAATCATCCAGAAAAAACGGCCCACCCTTGTCAGTTTCCAATTGAATTGGTCGAAAGATGCGTTCTCGCATTGACAGACGAAAAAGATTGGATATTTGATCCATTCGCGGGCGTTGCTTCCGCTCTGATTGGCGCTATTCATCAAGGAAGACGGGCTATTGGCGCAGAAAAGGAGAAAAAATATTACGATATCGGTCTCAAGCGAATATATTCATTTTTTGATGGAAGTCTTAAAATCCGACCAATAGGCAAAAGAATTTTTGAGCCTACAGGTAGGGAGAAAGTGTCTCAAATCCCAATGGAATGGCGTAACCAGCGATAGGGAGATTTTAGTGAGAATAGTTGGAATATATTCATTCAATGACGGAGAGCAAATAGTTTCTCAGAAATTCGAACCGCAACTGAATGAAATTGAAACCATTGTGAGTTCCATTGATTCAGCTTCTCATCTTCGGAAAAAAAGCAAAGAGAAAACAATGAAGGGCAAAATCCTATATAGCCCCAGACGTCTCAATATGCAATTCAAAACAGAGTTTCTAAAAAGAGATTGGCAACCAGTCAGAGTGCGGTGCGCTTATCCGACCCAGTATTATATTGGCGGTTTTAGTCCAGGAGATGAAGTAAAGGGCGCATTTAGAGAAATGGATTTCATAAAGGAGAAACTTGGCGTTGAAGTTCAATTTGGCAAGTATGCTTTTATGGTTTACAATGTTTGCGCCAAGATGACTATTTTTAATAAGATGGGGCATATAGAAGCGGGAGTAGAGATTGTGCCGGTTAAAGCCTTTGTTGATAATATGTCTTCGGGGGTAAGTTATTTTGAACAATTTGTTTGGGATCTCGAGGCGCGCGGCATTTCAGATATTGATATTCCCGTATTGATTCTTGGAATAGATAAATAGATCAAGCAAGATATCATTCTCTCATATAAATTTGAAAACCTCCACTAAAAAAGTCTTTCTACCGAAAAAATCGAATAATTTCACAAATTTCCCATTTTCATGACAATTTCATGACAAGTTTTATCATGATTTATCGTAATTTTTTCGCAAGTTATGAGAGATACTATATCCAAAATTGCCTGCGTTTCCACCAAACTCGGCAAATCCGGAATAGAGCTGATGGAAGCTTTAACTATTCCGGAGTCCGAGCGGATAGAAAAGCTTGCGGCTCTCAAGAGCAAACTCGGAGTATCCGAGCTAATTTATCTGGCCACTTGCAACAGGGTGGAATTTGCGGTGGTACGAGAAAAATCAGGCGATGATGCCGCAGTATTAAGAAATCGCATACTAGATTTTTTCTTCGATGATGGCGATTCCAATCGTCCCGGTTTTGAGCCGGAAAATTTTAGGCTCTACTCCGGCCGTGATGCGGCCAGACATATTTTCCGCGTGGCGGCATCTTTGGATTCAATAGTAATCGGCGAGGCGCAGATACTCGGGCAGGTAAAATCGGCGCAGAAATTTGCTCAGGATAATAATCTTTCGGGTTTGGTTTTGGAGCGGCTATTTTCGGCGGCATATAAGGCGGCCAAGCAGGTTAGGACTGAGACCGAATTGGGGCAGAAGCCGGTATCGATGGCATCGCTGGCGGCGCTTAGGCTTGATGAAATTCTGGCCGAATTGCCGAATGCCGTCATAGCCATGATCGGCAGTGGTTCGATGACTCCCAAGATGGCCGAGATTATCAGGAAAAATCATGACAATCAGTTGATATTTGTCAATCGGACGATAAACAAGATTGAGCATTTCGCTGATAAATATAATGGCTTGTCGCTGAGCCTTGATGATTTTATTGATGGAGCGGCAGTGGCCGATATTATTATTTCATCGACATCAAGCCCGGAGCCGATTTTCAATGATATTACACTCAAGAACATAATTGCCAATAAGGTTAAATTATTTGCATTCGATCTGGCCATTCCGCGAGATTTCACACCTGAGTTGAATAGAAACGGCAAATATGAAATTTGGGATTTGGAGAAGCTAAATACTCTATCACAGAAAAACCGCAGAGAGCGTTTTAAGACCGCTGATTTGGCCAATCGTATTATTGAGGAACAGCTTAAGATATATTTCCAGAAAGAAATTGCGCAGATGATTTCGCCTTTGTTCGATTCTGCCGTAACCGAGTCGATATCTATGGCCGAAGAGGGGCTGGCCAACCTTTTCAAGGGAAAACTCTCCCACCTTTCACCTTCCGACCAGGAAACCATTCTTTATTGGAGCAAGAAGGTTCTATCACGAGCCTGCTACTTGCCGGCAAGAAACCTTGCGGAACAAATTGTAAATTCCGATATTGACCAAGATATTAGATTGTCTATTATCAATAGAAACGTTCGTTAGGAATATGATGGTCATAATCGGTTCGCGAGGGAGCGAGCTCGCTCTTTATCAGGCTAATCTTATCAAGCCATATTTGGTCAGTTTGGGGCATGAAGTTGAGATAAAAGTCATCACGACAACCGGCGATAAGATAGATTATTTGAGTTTTGATAAAATAGAGGGAAAGGGATTTTTCACCAAAGAGCTGGAGTCGGCTTTATTATCGCATGAGATAGATATAGCGGTGCATTCACTCAAGGATTTGTCAACTCAAATGCCCGAAGGGTTAAAAGTCGGGGCATATTGTAATCCAGAGGATCCTTCGGAATTACTATTGATAAATCCGGATAAATACGACTCCACACAGAAACTTTATATTGAGCATGGAGCAACTATCGGCACCAGCTCGGTGAGACGTCAGGCGCAGATTGCCTATTATCGCCCCGACTTGAAAATTGAACCGTTACGCGGTAATGTTCCGACAAGAATTAGAAAGCTTAGAGAAAAGAGATATGATGCGATCATTCTCGCCCACGCCGGAGTGGAGAGGTTGAAACTTGAAATAGATGATTTAAAATATTTTGTCCTCGACAAATTCGATTTTATCCCTGCCCCCGGCCAGGGGATTTTGGCAATTCAAATGCGAGTTAATGATACCCTGCTGGAACCGATTATTTCCGAACTAAACAATAAGGAGGCGCAAGCAAAGGCAGAGCTTGAACGCGGGCTTCTATCGCGTTTTCAGGGGGGATGCCAATTGCCATTAGCAGTGATATCGGAAAAAAGGAGAGGACAAATCTACCTGAAAGCATTTCTGGGGATAAGAGATGGAGAACATTGGGGTGAACCGGTCTTTTATGAGGGGATTGGCAAAAATATTGGGAATTTGATTGAGGAGGCATTCAGGGAATTATCTGCGAAAAATAAAAGCCATGCTGAAAAGCAGAAAAAGAGAATTCTTATCACTCGTTCGGAAGATGAAAGTGAAGATGATTTGATATTGCTGAATTATGATGCAGAGATAATCTATTACCCTGTCATCAAAGTCGCTTCCAGTTATGACAATGCAATTGTTGATGATGCTGTGGCTAACATATCAACCTATTCGTGGCTAATATTTACCAGTAAGAATACCGTTAGAATTTTCCATGATATTTCTAATATCGAATCAGTGAAGATGCCCTCTGCCATAAAAATTGCCGCTGTCGGGAGGAAAACGGCGGGATTGTTGAGAGAGCTTGGATATAAGGTAGATATGATTCCTCAAATGGAAAGCTCATCGGGCTTGCTTGAGGAATTCCTAAAAATCGATCCAACGAATATATCGATTCTGCTTCCGCAGGGAGAAGAAGCGCCGGATACTCTTGAAAGAGGGCTTATATCCATTGGTTTTAATGTCAACCGAATAAGTCTATATAAAACCACGCCACGACCGGCGGAGCAATTGCCTCGAATATTATCATATAAGATAGATTTTTTTATCTTTACAAGCCCGTCATCGGTAAAATATTTCAAGACTTTGGGACACTCTATTTCTGATGCGGCCTGGGTTGCATCAATAGGGCAACCGACTGCAAAGGCATTGGAAAAGCAATATAGAAAGCCGGATTATGTTCCTCTAAAAGCCGATATAAGTGATATAGCAGAGAAAATAAGGGAGCGTTTGTAATATGGAAATACCAAACAGACCAAGAAGATTGCGCCAGAATCAAATCATTCGGGATTTGATATCCGAGACAAGAATCAACACCAAAAAGATGATTCAGCCATATTTTATTTCGGAAAAAGGAACACAAAGGTTCGAGATTGGTTCGATGCCTGGAATATTTCGAGATCCTGAAGATAAATTTTTGGAGTTATTTAAGCCCGATTTTGAAATGGGCATCAATAAAATAATGCTGTTTGGGGTGGTTTCGACAAAGGATGGCGGCGGTTCTTTTGCGGATCACAAGGATAATCCCATAATACGGGTCGTGCAAACTCTGAAAGAACATTATGGCGATAATATATTCGTTGCGGCTGATGTCTGCTTGTGTGAGTACACTGATACCGGTCACTGCGGAATTGTAGAGGGCGATTATGTTGATAACGATAGCACGCTGAAAAGACTGGGCGATATGGCTGTGGCTTTGGCAAAGGCAGGAGCCGATTGCGTGGGACCATCCGATATGATGGATAACAGGGTCGGTTATATCCGCGGTGAACTTGAGGATAAAGGATACAAAAATACCATAATCATGGCCTACACGGCCAAATATGCATCGAATTATTATGGGCCATTTCGTGATGCCGCCGATAGCGCTCCCAAATTCGGCGATCGGAAAAGTTATCAGATGGATTTCCGCAACAAGATGGAAACATTACGGGAGCTAAAACTTGATATTGAAGAAGGCGCTGATATTGTGATGGTCAAACCGTCGTTGGCGTATCTCGATATAATTCATATTTTTAAAGAGCATTCGCCTGTACCGGTAGCGGCATATAATGTCTCAGGCGAGTATAGCATGGTCAAACTTATGGTTCGTGAAAATATGGCGGTGGAAAAGGATATTGTACTGGAAAATCTAACGGCGATTTTTAGGGCTGGCGCTGATATGATTCTTACGTATCATCTGCGTGACATATTTAAAAACAGGTGGCATCATGCCTAAGAATCGGAAATCACAGCAGTTGTATGATAGAGCGATAAGATGCTTAAGCGGCGGGGTAAATTCGCCGGTACGCGCTTTCAAGGCGGTCGGTGGAACTCCCATTTATATGGAACGCGGCGAGGGGGCATATATTTATGATGTTGACGGTAACAAATATCTCGACTTCTGCGGCTCATGGGGACCGCTAATTTTAGGGCACGCCAATCCCAATGTTATCAATGCCATAAAGCATACCGCCTCACTGGGAACAAGTTTTGGCACGGTGCATGAAAATGAAGTTTTCCTTGCCGAAAAAATTAAGCGCCTCTGCCCTCATATTGAATTGCTAAGGTTTGTTTCATCGGGGACCGAAGCGGTAATGTCCGCCATTAGGCTTGCCAGAGCTTATACCAAGAGAGATAAAATAATCAAATTTTCCGGATGCTATCATGGACATTCGGATTATCTGCTGGTTTCGGCCGGTTCGGGATTGGTAACTTTCGGGATACCGTCATCGGGCGGAGTGCCGGAAGATTTTGCCAAACATACATTGGTGGCGCCATTGAATGATATTGATGCGGTTGAAGAGATTTTTGTGAAATATGGCAAAGAGATTGCGGCGGTAATAATCGAACCGGTTCCGGCCAATAATGGGCTTCTGCTTCAGCCGCAAAGCTATCTTGGATTTCTAAGAGAAATCACCAAACAGTATGGCGCCTTGTTGATATTTGATGAAGTTATTTCCGGTTTTCGGGTGGCGCCAGGTGGAGCGACGGAATATTATGGGATAAAGCCTGATTTGACTACTTATGGAAAGGTTGTCGGTGGGGGGCTTCCAGTGGGAGCTTTTGGCGGACCGGCGGATATAATGAATCTTCTCGCTCCGCTTGGGCCGGTTTATCAGGCAGGGACATTATCGGGTAATCCCTTGGCGCTGGCAAGCGGATTGGCCACCTTGGAATATCTTGAGCAAAACGATAGCTGGCGCAAGCTGGAACGTGAATCGCGGGAATTTGTGCAGAATCTCCGCAAGGGGGTAAAAGGACTTCCCGTCAATATTATTACGATTGCCTCAATATTTTGGATTTCAATGCAGGCAGAAACGGCAACGAGAGCAGAAGAAATTGATGCCGAGGGCGCCGCTAAGTACACTTCCCTTTTCAATCAAGCGCTGGAGGCGGGCATATATCTGGCGCCATCGGCGTATGAAGTGGGGTTCATCAGTACAGAGCATACAAGGGAAGATTTATCTATAGCGGCTGAGAAACTTGCCGGAATAATCAAGTCATTATATTTAGTATGAAGCGCATATCAGCATCATCAGCGCGTAATGCATTGATATTATTTATCGCACTGGCGGTAGTCTTTTACACTCAGATGGTTTGGTGGATTATTTTTCAAGTAAGAAACACCGATAACACTAAAGCATTTTTTACGGAGGCCATTGAGAATGAGCGGCGCTGGGCGATTCAGCTAATGAATTCACATTACTTGGCATTGCATGATGCGGCGGTAAGAACTCTCAATGATACATCGATCATGCATGCAAAGGGAGGGTATTGCGACCCGGCCGTTTCAGGATTGATGGAATTGCCATTGGCGGACAATCCGAATATGGCTGATTCATTGTATTTTATTATTAGTGCGGCAAATAAGAGATTCGCTTTATTTTTGAATCATGAATATCCTAAAATGATTCTTGCCGGAAACAAGCATCTTGAATTTATTCCCCCCAAAGGGGGCGAATTAAAAGCCCCTGAATGGCTCTCTCAAAGCACAATCAGAATAAAGTCGGAGGCTTATTCAAGAATTGACAATGAGGGGCGCAAGCATCTCAAGATGTTTTTAATGGAGGGTTCATTCTTCCTGCTCTTGATATCAATCGGCGTCTATATGATATACTCTGCTCTAAAGCGCACTAAAGAAATTCGCGAGGAGCAATTGCTTTTTGTGCATTCCATTACGCATGAATTGAAAATACCGATAACATCGCTCAATCTTTTTATAGACACATTGAAGCGCCGCAGATTTGAGGAAAAACTGGTTTCCGAGTTGGCGCCGAAAATGAAAGAGGATTTGGTAAGACTGAATCATCTAATTGACAATATCCTTCAGGTTAGGAGATTATCCGATAAAGCGATTGACTCAAGGCCGGCAATGATCGACCTGTCGGTTGAACTGGGGAAATTTGCGGAAAGGATCAAGGAGCGAATTGAATCATCTGGCGGAAGGCTTAGGCTTTCTTTGGAGAAAAATATAAGAATATTTGCCGATTTATCGGAGTTGGCGCGTGTCTGGGAATCGCTTGTCGATAATTCGTTAAAATATGGAAAATCGGGGACAGTTGAGATTGAAATACGATTATTAAGCTCCAAAGGGCAAGCTGAAATTGAATTTATTGATAATGGTCAGGGAATCCCTGGGGGCATGGAAGATAGACTATTTGAGCCGTTTTATAGGGGAAATATAGAAAATCGAAAGACTGTCCCCGGCTCCGGTTTGGGGCTCTATATCGCCCGGGAATTTGTTCGCCGCAATAAAGGCGAAATATCCATAAAGAATGTCGATGGGGGCGGATGTATGGTAATTCAGAGGTACAAGATTCGGAAATGAGCCAAAAGAGAATATTACTGGTTGAAGATGAACGGCATATTGCCGAGGGGATTATTATTAATCTCGAGCCGGAGGGGTTTGAGATTGTTTTGGCCTCTGATGGAAATATGGCGCTTAATTATTATGATAATATGAGCTTCGATTTAATCATTCTCGATATAATGCTTCCCGGAATCGACGGACTTGAGGTATGCCGACGGATACGCACCAAGCTTGGCACAGAGCCGATACTATTCCTTACGGCGCGCGATAGTCTCGATGATAAAAAAGATGGTTTGGCCATAGGCGCTGATGATTATATCACCAAGCCGTTTGATATCGAGGAATTGATTTTGCGCATCAAGGCGATTTTCCGAAGACAGGCTTGGTTGGCCTCAGAAAGCGCGAGTGGAGATATATATAAATTCACCGGGGGGGTAATCAATTTTAAGACATTTGAAGTAAGCGGGAAAAATGGGACATTCCATTTATCCAATAAAGAATGCCTTTTGTTGAAATATTTTACCGAGCACCCGGATGAAGTTCTAAGCCGTAATATGATTTTGGACGCTATTTGGGGATATAATGAATATCCATCAAGCCGCACAGTAGATAATTTCATTTTGCATTATAGGAAATATTTCGAGCCTAATCCATCAGCGCCAATTTATTTTCATACGGAATTCGGGACCGGCTATAAATTCACTCCCAAAGGAAAATAAACGGATGACTAAGAAAGAATTATTCATGGCCAATGTTCGGGGTGAATATACCGATCATACTCCAATTTGGATAATGCGGCAGGCAGGAAGATACCTTCCCGAATATAGAGAATTTAAAAAGAATTATTCATTTGAACAACTATGTCGAACACCCAGAGCGGCCGCTGAAGTAACCGCCCAGCCGATTGAAATATTGGATTTGGATGCCGCTATAATTTTCTCCGATATATTGCTGATTCTTGAACCGCTGGGCATAAATCTTCGATTTGACCCGGGACCTATTATTTCGCCACATTTGGAAAAACCGGAGCAGATTGCATCATACAGCGCCTTTGATCCCGCAGATAAATTGCAATTTGTGGGCGACGCCATTGCGGAGACAAGAAAAAGATTGGGCGATGATATTCCCATTCTTGGGTTTTGCGGCGCGCCGTTTACGGTGTTTTGCTATTTATGCGGCACAAGGGGGGCACGGGATTTTTTCAAGACAATTAGATTTCTAAGCAATCATCCCGCTGAAGGTAAAAAGGTATTAAGCATATTGACTGATTTGAGCATTAAATATTTGAAAATGCAAATATCTGCCGGCGCCGATGCGGTGCAAATATTCGATACCTGGGCGGGCGAGCTTAGCGCTGACGAATTTTCCGAATGGTCTCTTCCCTATCTTGGAAAAATATTGAGTGCACTTGCCAAAGAAAATGCCATTACCAGCCTATATATAAAAGGATTGCATCAATTTTTGGATATTATCCCCAGTCTCAATCTGGATATTGTAAGCGTAGATTGGAAAGTGCCGATGAGTGTGGCATCGCATAGTTTGAGTCCTATGACATTACAGGGAAATCTAAACCCGCTGACTTTATTGGGACCGGAGGAGCTGGTTGTCAACAAGACAAGGCAACTTCTTGATGAGATGAAGCGCTACAACGGATATATTTTTAATCTGGGCCATGGTATTCTTCCCGAGACGCCGGTCAGCAATGTCAAAACGTTGGTGAAGACGGTGCATGAATATAAAAGGAATAGGGATGCCTGAGACATTTGATATAAATCTTCCGCTGGAATTGGTGAAGAAATATGATCGTTCCGGCCCGCGTTATACCAGTTATCCCACGGCGCCTGAATGGAGCGATCAATATAGTCAGGATGATTATATTAAAGCGATTACAATGGCCTCAAAGGATATAAAGGAGCCGCTGTCTTTTTATCTGCATATCCCCTATTGCCGGAAACGATGCTGGTTTTGCGGATGCAATACTATGATAGCAAAATCTCCCTCAGCGGCGGATGAATATCCGGCACGGATTGATAAAGAAACAAAAATGATTGCCCAACTGCTTGGGGAGAGAAAAAATATTTCACAGTTTCATTGGGGCGGCGGGACTCCATCATATTTGACGGATGAGCAAACAAAAATGGCCTTTGAAATATTCTCAAAGAGATTTAGTATTCTTTCCGATGCCGAAATATCAATTGAACTCGACCCCCGGGTTACCACAAAAGAGAGAATTACTCTCCTGAGATCGCTCGGATTCAACCGCTTATCCTTTGGCATTCAGGATTTTGAAATTAAAGTGCAGGCCGCAATCGGCAGAAATCAGGATGAGAAATCAGCGGTAGAATTGTATCAATTCTGCCGTGATGAGGGATTCAGCGGAATCAATTATGATTTGATATATGGCCTTCCTGCGCAGACCATGGAATCATTTAAGAGGACCATTGAAAAAGCGACTGTGCTTCGCCCTGATAGGGTGGCGCTTTATAGTTTTGCCTTTCTGCCTAATGGAAAAGCGCATCAGAAAAAGATTGACACCTCGCTATTGCCATCTCCTGAGACAAAATTCGCCTTATTTCAAACGGCAAGACGGCTATTTATGGAAAGCGGCTATGTGCAGATAGGAATGGATCATTTTGTGCTCCCCACAGATGAGCTTGCCATTGCGGCCCAAAACGGCAAATTGCGACGCAATTTTATGGGATACACTGTCAATGCCGCCCGCGATTGGGTGGGGATTGGGATGTCATCAATCTCATATATCAATAACAACTTTGCCCAAAACTACAGCAGTATTGATAGTTATAATACCGCTATTGATAATAATAGATTTGCGGTTTACCGCGGAATGGCATTATCGAAGGATGATTTGATACGACAGTATGTTATTTCCGAATTGATGTGCAATTTCCGGCTGGATACAAAAACGCTGAATGATATGTTCGACATATCTTCGCAGAATTATTTCAAGAATGAATTTGCGCAATTGATGCCGTTTATGGAAGATCGCCTTATTGTACATGAAGACGGCAAATATGCTGTAACCTCGCTTGGTAAAATATTTGTCAGGAATATTGCCATGACATTTGACGCTTATCTTAAAAAAGATAAATCCAAATTACAATTTTCGCGAACGATTTAGCTTTCGCATTTATTTTAATATATGAATTTGCAAAAGAACAAATCCACTGCAGTTATTCTGATTAACATGGGCGGGCCGGAAAATCTCGATGAGGCGTCATCGTTCATGCGCAAGTTATTTAGTGATCCGCATATCATGGCTATACCATGGCCTTTCCGAGCTATTGTGGCAAGATTAATCACTTTGTCTCGCATATCCAGTGTAAAAAAACATTATCAGCAAATAGGCGGCGGCTCGCCATTGAAGAAGTGGACGCAGATTCAAGCAGAATTCTTAAAGGCGGAGTTATCCAAAAAACATGCCAATATTTCGGTAACAGAAGCATATAGCTATTCGCGGCCAATGATTGTCGATGCTATTGAATCATTACAGGATTATGACACAATTATAGCCGTGCCGCTTTATCCTCATTATTCGTTTGCGACGATGGGGAGCATATTTTCTGATATTGAAAAGGCGCGAAATAGATATGGCCTTGCCAATAAGCTAAAAATCACGCCGCCCTTTTATAAAGACCCATTATACATAGAAACTACCGTCAGACTTTTGCACAACGCCCTTCAAAAAATAGACAGCAAGGCTCCTTATCGGGTAATATTCACGGCCCATGCCTTGCCGCAATCATTTATTGCCAAAGGTGACCCGTATCGTCTTCAGGTCGAACGAACGGTGCAATTTATATTGAAATCACATCCATTGAGTGACTGGGCATTATCTTTCCAGAGCAAAATTGGGCCAGTGAAATGGATGAAACCATCAACCATTGAGACCGTACGCAAGGCGGGTAACGATGGTATTAAGCAGTTGGCGGTAATGCCGATAGGTTTTGTCTGCGACCATATAGAAACATTGTACGAGCTCGATATTGAATTGGCGGCGATTGCAAAGGCATCCGGGATAGAGAAATTTATCCGCGGCGAAGTATTCAATACTGATGATACTTTTATTCATCTGCTGGCATCATTGGTTGAACAGGAATTGCCATGACCAAGAAGAGCATTGCCATTATTGGCGGCGGAATATCGGGGCTTTCCGCCGGAATTTTTGCGAGACAGAAATTCGGAGATACTATCAATCTGACCATTTATGAAAAGGACAATCGCCTTGGGGGCACAATCGGCATTACGCGCGAAAACGGATATATTGCTGATTGGGGCCCGAATGGATTTCTTGATAGAGAGCCGCTGACATTAGAATTCGTAAAACAAATTGGACTGTATGATAAATTATATCCGTCTAATAATCGTTCGGAAAAGCGATATATTTATCGAAATGGAAAGCTTTGGGAAATATCAGCCAATCCAATAAAATTTATGAAAAGCGGATTGCTGTCGTTTAGCGGGAGATTGCGGATTGGATATGAATATTTTGTGTCGAAGAAAAATAATAATTTAGATGAAACGATATATAATTTTGCATCAAGGCGTATAGGGCGTGAGGCGGCGGAAATATTGATTGATCCGATGGTTTCCGGCATATTCGGAGGCGATGCGGAGAATTTGTCGCTGGAAGCCTGTTTTCCAATCATGGAAAAGATGGAACAGGAATATGGCGGATTAATCAAAGCGATGATTCAGAAGAAAAAGGAAAATAGAAAAAGCGGACAAAAGGGTGGACCGGCGGGTCCGGCCGGGAGGCTCACCAGTTTTAGGGGCGGACTTTATACGATGATTGAGCGACTGGAAGAGATACTGCATGATAACATTCGTCAGAATGTTGAGGTTGAGAAAATTACCCGTAATGAAGATGGCAGATTCCAAATTATCTGCAAGGCAGATAAAATTGAGTATGATTATATAATTCTCGCCGTGCCATCATATATATCAGGCGGGCTCTTGAATGAGGTTTCACCTGATGCGGCAGGATTGCTAATGGAAATACCATATTCAAATCTGGCAGTCGTATGTCAGGGATACAAAATATCAGATATCGGACAGTCGCTTGATGGTTTTGGCTTTTTGGCGCCGCATAATCAGAATTTGGAAATTCTTGGTTCGATTTGGACATCGGTTATATTTCCGGAACAGGCGCCGGACGGGTACGCTCTATTTCGTACCATGTTAGGCGGCGCCAAGAATAATGATATAATAGAACTTGGCAATGAAAGGCTGGCAGAATTAACACACAATCAGCTTTCGCAAATTTTAGGCATTAAGGAGAAACCATCATTTGAGAAAGTCATCATCTGGCGCAAAGCAATTCCGCAGTATATAATCGGTCATAGCGAACGGCTTGGGCGCATTGAGGCGAATCTCAGACAGCACGGCAATATTTATTTGGCAGGTAATGCCTATACCGGCATTGGTTTGAACGATGCCATCAAGCGGTCGAGTATGATTGTATCAGCAATTTTATCAGGATGGGTTTAAAACCACAAGGTAATTTTGACCTATGTACTCGACAATAGAGGGCATTGTCGGAAACATGGGGTTCTCTGCTGTCCCATTATATATATTATTCTTTTTCAATTTCTGTCATTTCATGGTCGTGATTAAAATTTTCAGCCGCCTCAATTCGGGGAAGCGTGATTATAAAGGCGGTGCCTATATTGGTTGTGGAGACAACATCAATTCTTCCTCCATGAGACTCGACAATTTCATTGACTATTGCCAAACCGAGTCCGGTGCCATTGAATTTTCCTGAGGTAACAAAGGGTTTGAAAATTCTATCTCGGATTTTATCTGGTATCCCCCTACCGGTATCCTCAATTTCGAGTGATGCACTGGATTGATTTATCATCAGCTTGATTCGTAATTCCCCCCCTTCGGGCATGGCGTCCCTGGCATTATCAATCAAATTCACGATACTCCTTCTGATTCTTCCTTTGTCAAGCATCAACATGGGAGAAATTCCTGTCTCTTTGCGGCTAATAAATGTTAAATCAATTCCCAGTCTGGCCATGACTTCTTTGTAGGTATCGTGTACTTCACGGCATAGAGCTGGCAAATCCACGGGTGTTCGGTTTATTTCCAGCTCTCCCCGGGCAAAATCGAGAAGCTTGCGAGTGAGATAAGCCATTCGCTGAATTTGTTCATCAATGATTTGACAATGTTTAGCCCTCTGCTCTTTTGACAAGTTGTTTTCATCCAAAAATTCGTTCATACTGGTGATAATCTGCATCGGTCCTTTAAGGTCATGTATAATTGACGCCGTCATTTCACCCGCCATTCTCAGACGTTCGGTTGTTCTTAGCTCCTCTTCAGCCCGCTTTCGGGCGGCCCGTACCTCAGATTCACGCAATTCTCTGACAACAGCCGGAATCAGCCGTCTCAAATTTCCCTTCATTATGTAATCATGTGCCCCGGCTTTCATAGCCTCCACAGCGGTTTCTTCTCCAATTGAGCCGGATACGATTATAAAAGGAATATCTTGACCCGATTCTTGCAGGATCCTTAATGCCGAGGGGCCGCTGAAATGAGGCATAGTATAATCTGCAAGGATTAAATCCCAGTGCTCTGTTTCGAGAGCAGTCTGCATATCATTTGCAGACTCGACGCGCTTGTAATCAATCTTGAAACCACCCTCTGACTGCAGGGTGTGAATAATGATGCATTCGTCATCATCCGAATCTTCAATAATCAGAATTTTAATAGGTTTGTTTGTCATTTTTTAGCTCCCTTATAGGCACCGGTTCATTGAGTAATAGCCAATAAAGCCCCAATTGCTTTGCAGCCTCAAGAAACTGCGTAAAATCGACCGGCTTTCTAATATAACTATTGGCTCCTCGTTTATAACCATTTATCAAGTCTTGTTCTTCTTTCGATGAAGTCAAAATTACGACTGGAATTAACTGGGTTCGTTCATCGGCGCGAATCCTTTTCAAAACCTCCAAGCCATCAATTTTGGGAAGCTTTAAATCCAGCAAAATGACCTGCGGCATAACATTCGAATCCCGATCGGCAAAACCACCTTGGCCAAACAGGTAATCGAGCGCCTCGGCGCCGTCGCGGACGACAACGACTTTATTCTGAATTTTATTCTGCTGCAAGGCGCGTAGGGTCAGAAGTTCGTCGTCAGGATTATCTTCCACCAATAGAATAATTTTTTCTCCCATTTTTCCTCCTAAGTATCACGGAATTGTGAAATATATTGTCGCTCCTTTTTCTACGGCGCCTTTGGCCCAAACCTGACCACCATGCTTATGAATGATTCTTTGCACTGTGGCCAGACCGATGCCGGTGCCATCGAATTCGGCTATGGTATGGAGGCGCTGAAACGCCCCAAAAAGGTTATGGCTATATTTCATCTCAAATCCGGCGCCGTCGTCTCGAACAAAATATGTCCGAGTATTGTCGGCCGTTATAAACATCCCCAATTCAATAGTTGCTTCAGGATGTTTCGATGTGAATTTCCAAGAATTTCCCAATAAATTTTCCATCACAATTCCCAACAAATGCGAGTCTCCCTCGACTATCATGCTATCGGGAATGATAAATTTCACCCGACGGTTAGTATCCTGCTTCTGCAATTCCTCGACAATTGCGCGGGCCCAAGCGGCGAGATCAACTTTGGCCCGGTGAATTTCGCTTCGGGAAACCCGGGAGAGCATCAGCATATCGTCAATTAGTTGCGCCATTCTTTGAACCCCCGCACGAATACGGCCAAGAAAATTTTTCGCCTTATCGTCGAGAGAGGCGGAGTAATCCTCCACAAGGACTTGGCTGAAACCGTCAATGCTCCGCAAGGGCGCCCGCATATCGTGTGAAACGGAATAGCTAAAAGCCTCTAACTCTTTGTTAGCCGCGTCGAGTTTTAAGGATTTATCCTCCAATGAAATATTAATGTTCTTTAATTCTTCTTCATACTTTTTTCGATCGGTAATATCCCAAAAGACAAGAAGCACAAATCTGGTATTATTGCCGGCCCCGTATATCTTGCGGGCATTTATGGAAAACATTCTGTTCCCCTGATTCGACGTATTTATTTCAAGCTCATAATTATCGATTGTTTTGATCTCGGGGAGCAGGCTTTGTATTAGAAGCTGGTTGAATTTCTTATTGGCCCATTTCTGATTGGCGAACTCATCAAACGCTCTTTCATTAATCTCCTCCCGCTCAATCCCAAAGATTTTATAAAAAGAGATATTAGCCGATTTGATACGCAGGTTTTTGTCAAGAACAAGTACGGGATCGCGAATAGAATTGATAATATTTTCGGAGTAATCGCGGGCGGATTGAATCAATTTCATATGTTGTTCGCGTTCGGCGTCTGATTTATTCAAGGAGCAGGCGATAGCCAAAATAAGCGCCACCATAATAGCGATGCTAAAAACAGTAAGAATGGAGTCGCCAAATCTTATGTCAAACCATCCCATATCCTGGCCAAATATTCTCAGCCACCCAAAAAACAACGTTACAATAATAACCGGCGGAAGTAGTTTTCGAGAACTTATACCACCGGCGTTTCTGCTGACAATGATTGACATAATCCCTTCGCCATGACGAAGAGATAGAATGCCCGCCGAGATCACCAAATAAATCACAGCCGTATTCAATGCCATTACCGTAAAGGATTCTTGGTCCCTATAAAAAGTGACGCCATAAAGATTTCCGACAACGACAAAAAAACTCACATTGGCCACTATAAAGATCAAAGCTTCAGTTGGTTTAAGTAGAAATTTGGTTTTCTTATCAATTAAAAGAAAAGCGAGACCGATTAGCAAAAAATTAAACGCCGTGGTAGGGGCAATGCGATTGGGATGCGACGTATTTAGTCCTATGGGCCATTCAGTAAATAATAATTGATCAATTGACAAATCGATATTGCCGATATATTCAATTAGGGTAAGAAATCCAATTAAGAGTAAGCCCAATGAAAGAATTCGGGCGGCAGGAATCGCATATTGGGGAGGTAGTTTGTAATGCTTTCCTTTGCTAATAATTAATAAAATGATCAGACCGGTAACAACAAAACATACCGCGGCATTTGTTTTCATAGCCAACTGCCCCGGAATAAAGCTTTTCAGCAGAGCGATGTCAAGTAACCAACCCAGTAAAACAACACTACCGCAAATCAGAGAAAAAAAGCCCGCAAAAGTGGGCATATAATCAAAAAAGCGGGATGTGGGCGGTATGGCTTCGGAGACGGCAAGACGAGTGTCCGGATATAGGCCGGCATAATGCTCATCCGAACCAATAACGGATTCGTCAGATATCTCGGAAGATGATTTCGGCTCCTCCGAGTCCCGGTCGATTTTTCTCTCAGCCGCCTTTTCGAAAATATTGGGCATCAATACAAAAACACCACAAAAATTATACGGTCTGCAAAATCA
Organism: Candidatus Zixiibacteriota bacterium; assembly: GCA_020058225.1. Classification (GTDB taxonomy): domain Bacteria; phylum Zixibacteria; class MSB-5A5; order GN15; family PGXB01; genus JAGVEJ01. The sequence goes on from JAGVEJ010000162.1 coordinate 21,274, forward strand.
CAGCAATTTATACCCGATTGATATCCGAAGTTGATAAAACTGAAGCAATAAATTCAATGCAAGCTGTCAATAATAATATTCGACAAATTTAATCATATCTTCAGTCATTGAATCTGGATTGTTGAGAAGTTAAACGATTATAGTTTAATATATTATCGAAAATTCATAAATTGCCGCCGACTATATGCCCATTTCCTGAAGAATAATTATACGGCCGATTTTATCGATTTTTGGGGAATAACCCATAATTCCATGAATGTTCAGCATATAGCATCTATTTTGACTTATAAAAATCATGACAAAAAAGAAGGGATTTATACAGATTTGATTTTATAACCGAAATTATGAGTTGACGTTATGAGAGATTTTTTATATTATGACGATTCGAGAATGATTATATACGTATTATATATGAGATTTGTTATTTGTTATGGTTAGAGAAAAAATTCACAAGCGATGATTGCAATGTCAATATTTCAAACTCATAAATTGGATAATTTCCGGAGGAATGAATGAGCGCCCTGCAATATTTTATTTATCTATCAGTCATTGTAATGGTGGTCGGCATTCTGATAAAGGCCATAAAGATAGCCAAAATGCCGATGCATCTCCGTTGGGATCTCTATCCTATCCCGCATGAAAAGGGAAAGAACAAATATGGGGGCTCCTATTTTGAGGAAGTAGATTGGTGGACCAAACCGGCCAATTTTTCCATGGCCTCGGAAATCAAGGAAATGAGCAAAGAAATTCTTTTTATCCAATCGCTCTACCATCATAATCGCCCACTTTGGATATTTTCATTCCCATTTCATTTTGGCCTTTATTTATTGATAGGATTTGTGGCGTTTTTGCTTTTGGGAGCAATACTTAATTTATCGGGCGTTGCGGTAACGGCTGAGGCAACCGGGTTCATTCCCATAGCGGTATATGCACTAACCATTATCTGCGGTGTGGCCGGGGCAATTTTGGGAGCCTTTGGGGCTTTTGGATTGCTATTAAGCCGCATCTTTAAGAGTGAATTGCGATTATTTTCCGTAAAATCAGATTATTTCAATCTCTTGCTTCTTTTGTCAATATTTGTTCTTTTGCTGGCAAGTTGGCTAATATCTGATAAGACTTTTGAATTATTAAGGAGTGTTACCGCCGGCTTAATCACTTTTCAACCGGTAGCATCACTTCCCCCCACCACGCATTTGTTTTTGGTTTTGTCGGCGCTTTTTTCTTATATCTTCCCTTCACTCACATGACTCATTTTGTGGGCAAGTATTTTACTTATCATAAGGTTCGCTGGGAGGATCATCCCAATATCCGCGGCGGCAAAATTGAAGAGGCTATCACCAAGGCGCTGGGATATAGGATTAGCTGGTCGGCCGCGCATATCAAGCCGGGCACTACCTGGGCTCAGGCGGCTACGGATACTTCCCCTGTGACCGGAGAGGAGAAAAAAAATAAATGAGCAGCAAAAAGATTAAGACTTCAGATTTATCCCGCAAAGATGGTCAGCTGGTTGAGCTGGATCAATCAAAATTCCTTCCTCTTCCCGCTCCTTATGACAAGCTTGAGTTGGAACCGAAACTCAAGCAGTTGACCAAAGATCAAAAAGGGCGATATGAGGCCGAGCTTGACGGGGTTTCGGCCATCATGCTTCCCAAGCCGAAGACGGAGGAAGAGAAGAAGGTATTGGTCGAGAAATTCCTTTCGGGTTTGACCAAACTGTTTGACAAAGAAAATAACTGGACTTTTTTACAGGCGCTTGTATTGACTATGGAATATTGCGCCAAATGTCAGACATGTTTAACTGCCTGCCCAATATACCACGAAACAGGCGGGGAAGAAATATATCGCCCAACCTTCAGGTCGGATATTTTAAGAAGA
>JAGVEJ010000095.1 GCA_020058225.1 Candidatus Zixiibacteriota bacterium
AAATGGGCCAATATCGGCCTATTTTTGTTGGTCAGCGCATATCCAATCCTGGGCGCGCATATGGAGCCGGTATATACATGGGATGATTTCTGGGTCTATACATTTCTTATTTTGACTTTTGGCTCCCTTATTAATGGAAAATTGCTGTCGGCCTCGATTTTTTTGACGATCGGGACTTTTGCCCGCGAACAGACACTTCTTTTTTGGCCGATATTCGTTCTCGGGAGTATCTGGTATTGCAGAGATTGCGTGCGGTGGAAGAGGGCAATCTATTTGGCGGCACCGTTTATTATTTATCTTCCATTTTATTATCTTATGTGGCAACCATTTCCGGGGCGGACCGAATATATTATCTATAATTTCGCAAATTATTGGAGAGGAAGCGATTCAATTTTCTCTTTTTTAATCTCATTCGGATTTTTATGGCCGGCGGCCGCGCTTGCCGCGGGACAATTATTGAAAATGAGGGACAAATTGCCACATTCCAGATTTCTTTTTTGGGGAATGCTCCTTTCCATTTTGCCGACATTAATCCTGACATTTTTCTTTACCATGGCCAGAGAGACAAGAATCTTTTTTCCGCCATTTCTATTCCTCATCCCGCTGGCGATTGTTTTTATTCGGGCGGCCGATGAAGACTATCGCGCCAAGATGTCAACCGTATTAAAAAAAATACTATTGGTCTCTTTGCCGATCATGCTTGCTATTGGCATTATGGTAGCCCCACTTATATTTCCGCGGTTTGACTTTCGCAATTGCCCCCGGTTCCATCAACAAGCCCTTGGATTCCATCTTGGCCTGATGCTGACAATAGGCGTTTACTATTTATTAAAGGCCTTTTTGCCGGAGAAAAAGGGGATGGTGGAATCAATAACGGGAAACAATTCCGCCCGGCCTTAAAATCTTTGCCTGGATTGAAATATTTTATAACCGCATCCGGCGCTATTCAACCTTAGGATATTTAAGTCCTATTGACTTTGAAGAAAGAAAGACATAACCTAATAATAGTGCACTATTTCGGGGGAACCTCAGGCTTGATCTACAAGACCGTGTCATAATTCTTGAAATGGAACAACGATGATTTAATGGCCCTATGTGCCGCAAGAAGTTATTGGCAGATGTGAACATCTGCCATGCACATAACTTTGCCTATGTATGAACATTGAATTACTGAAAGAAAATCAGTGTTATTAGAATAAATGTCGGAATCAATATCAGACCGGAATAAGCCATATACTCAAAAAAATGCGGGACTTTAATTTTCCGTTCTTCCGCGATGGATTTAACCATGAAATTCGGGCCATTTCCGATATAGGTATTCGCTCCCATGAAGACGGCTCCGATACTTATGGCTTTAAGCAATTCGGCATTGACGCCGGCAATAATCGGTATATTAGGATTTATTGTGGCCTCGGTTACACCTTGGGCAAGGGAGAAGAATGTTAGATAGGTGGGAGCGTTATCAAGGAATGAACTTAATCCTCCGGTGTACCAGAAAAATTGCCATGGTTGATTGATGCCAAATTCCGCGCCCTTCATGCGAAGCAATATTAGTATTGGTATCATGGTTACAAAAATCCCGGCGAATAGCACGGCCACCTCAATTATGGGATGATATGTGAATTTATTTTTTTCTCTAAGCTTCTTTGTTGTAAAAATCAAAGAGAGAATGGTCATCGCTATCATTATAAACTCCCGATAAGGAGCCGGCGCTTGAAAGGCCACAGACAGGACAACGCCCATCAGCAATAAAAGATTAATCAACCCTGAAAACTTTAGAGGTACAATATGCGTAACATCCCGCTTGACAGCAGCCGTTGTTTCTTTATGATAAGCAATTGAGTCCCAGATATAAAATATTGTAAGCACCATGCCCATAGCAAAAAGCCATTCCGGCCATAATTTCAGCGTCCATGTGAACGGAACCCCTCTCAGATATCCCAGAAAGAGAGGCGGGTCGCCGATAGGGGTAAGGCATCCTCCAATATTCGAAACCACAAATATGAAAAATACCGGAATATGTTTGATTTTTTTTCTCTCGCTATTTGTTTTGAGTAATGGTCTAATAAGAACCATACTGGCCCCGGTAGTGCCTATTAAATTGGCTATTATGCCTCCGATTAATAGGAAAATTGTATTATTGCGCGGCGTGGCTTTTATATCGCCGGTCACCAAGATTCCGCCTGAGATTATATACAGTGAAGCCAAAAGGACAATAAAGGCCAGATATTCATAAACGGTATGAATTAGTTCCTCCCTGAATCCTGAAATCAGATAAAAAAGAATAGGCAGGCTAATAATCGCTGAAATAATAGCCTTATTGCGATTCTTCTCCCAAAAATGCGGAAATGCCAGAGGCATGATGGCAATTAGCAGAAGAATAATAACAAATGGCGCACAGGCGATTATGGGTATGTCCACGGCGGCATGAGTCATAACTATTTTTTTCTTCTTATCTTCTCCGTCTTATGGCGCGATTTCTACTTCTCAATTGCGGGAAAACATACTAATTAACAGGCCAATGAGCAATAGATAAGAGAATCTTGAAGATATGCCCCAGATAAAAATGATATAGTCCCAATAAAAAACCCCGATGCCGATATGGCCTCGGGGTTCTAAGCGAAAATTAAAAGAGCTTTACCATTTTTTGCGACGAGAGGTCGTCCCTGTCGCTTTCCGGCGATAGGTGGGGACGTTTCTCTTGGTCGTCTTGGCTCTATACACTTTAACCTTCTTGGCTGGAGTAGCAGAATATGTTTTGTGGGTAACCGGTTTTCTTCTGGGCTTCTTCGTCCTTGATGGAGTCCAGTTTGGCATCCCGTTCCAATTCTGACCGCTCATGGCATAAGGCCAAGCAGTGCGGGTTGTGCGTTTCACGGCTGTTTTGGCCATCTTTTTAACTTTCGGCCTGGCAGTGCGGGTTGTGCGTTTCACGGCCGTTTTGGCCATCTTTTTAACTTTCGGCCAAGCAGTGCGTGTCGTCGGCTTGCGAGTTGTTGTCTTCGTTGTCCAACTCTTGTGTGTCGTGGCCTTCTTGGTCGGCATTTTCCTGGCAGTATTCTTTTTAACAGTGGTTTTTCTGGCAGGTTTGCGTGTCCTGAATGGCATTTGACTCCTCCCTTCAACGGGTGAATGTTATCAAACCAGCGCGTCAAAGGCCGGGCCTTGACCGAAAAGTGTGGTTTGGTTTAATCATTTTTTTTATCGACTTCATTCCTATTTAGTTTAGTGATTTGCACCGGTCTGAGCCGGTATTTCCGATACTATTCCATTTTTGAACAGCTGGCTTGAAAGGGGTATTTCAACGATTTTCCATCAATTATATTGATCCTCAAGAAATTCATCACATTGATTTTGAGGTTCCCCCGATTTTGTGGACACTATTATTAGGTTATATCTTTCTTTCTTCAAAGTCAATAGGACTTAGGTATCCCAGGGTTGAATGGCGCCGGATACGGTTATAAAATATTTCAATCCAGGCAAAGATTTTAAGTTGCGCTTTCTCACGACTGCGGAACTTTTCGAACTCAACATATTCGTTTTTCAGACTCCCAAAGAACGATTCCACACAAGCATTGTCCCAGCAATTACCCTTCCGGCTCATACTGCATTCCATGCCATTTTCTGACAATAACCAC
>JAGVEJ010000017.1 GCA_020058225.1 Candidatus Zixiibacteriota bacterium
CCGGCTCTTAATAAAATTCCCGATGACCAATATAAGCATACCGATTGTAAGAAGGACAATCTCAGGAGCAATAATTCCAAAATCGAGAGCCGCTGATTTAAAATCCATAATTTAACTCCAATAAAATTCCGGCTTCACACGGAAGCCATAAATTATATTCCTCAGCCTCCGCCAAATCCAACTTTAACGGCGCCATCTTCCAATATAACCGGCACAATTGCCCGGCCGCCGGCAAGTTTGATAGCTTCCTCCTTGGCGCCTTTGATGGAATAAACATCAATTTCTTTATACTTAATTCCCGAATTGATATAATGCTCTTTTGCGGCGGCGCAATAAGGGCATCCGGGTTTGGTATAAATGGTTACTTTTGGCATACTACTCCCCATCCGGTTTGAAGGTATATTCAGAAGCCTTAGAGCCATCCATGTAAAATTTCAACTCCTCGAAATTCTGAGCTTTTTCTTTCCCGGACTTTTGCATTAAATGTAAAATATTTTTGACTGCCGGTTCCATTCTGATGAAGAATGGTTTGGGATAAATGCCAATCCAAAATATTAAGATAATAAGCGGAATAAGCACCAGTTTTTCGCGCCCACTCAAGTCATGCAAATTTTCGTTGGCGACATTGGTAATTTTGCCGAATATCACTCTCTGTAACATCCAAAGCATGTAACATGCGGCCAATATCACGCCAATCGAGGCAAGCACGGCATAAAGGGTATTGGCTTTGAATGTTCCAAGCAGGATAAGAAATTCACCGACGAATCCATTGGTTAATGGCAGTCCTATGGAAGACAATGCCACGATCATGAAAAATGTCGAGAATACCGGCATCGATTTAGAGAGCCCGCCGAAATCGGCAATCATACGGGTATGACGCCGCTCATAAATCATTCCCACGAGTAAAAACAGCGCACCGGTTGATATTCCATGATTTATCATCTGTATTACGGAACCTTCCAGCCCTTGAACATTTAATGCCATCATACCGAGCATCACAAAGCCGAGATGCGAGACAGACGAAAAGGCAATCAAAGATTTAACATCTCTCTGCACCATTGAGACAAGGGCGCCATAAATAATGCCAATGATAGCCAATATTGATATCAATGGCACAAACTCCAGTGTTGCCTGCGGAAATAACGGCAGGCAGATGCGTACAAAACCATAAGTGCCCATCTTTAATAAAACGCCGGCAAGTATAACAGAACCTGCCGTCGGCGCCTCGACATGCGCATCCGGCAACCATGTATGGAATGGCCATATAGGCACTTTAATCGCAAAGGCAAGGGCAAAGGCCATGAATAAATACGTTTGCGCCCCCATTGGTATCGGCATTTGATACATCTTTAAAAGATCAAAGCTATATTCGCCGGAATAGCTATGGTACATAAAGTAAAGATAAAGCAAGGCGACCAGCATCAGTAATGAGCCGAACATTGTAAAAAGGACAAATTTGATGGCGGCATAAATTTTTCTTGGTCCTCCCCAGACACCAATCAGGAAATACATCGGGATCAGCATTGCCTCCCAAAAAACATAAAACAGAAACAAATCAAGCGCCACAAATACGCCGATCATTCCCGTTTCAAGGAGCAGAAGGGAGATATAATATCCCTTAATGCCAGTGGTAATGGCGCTCCACGATGAAATAATGGCTATCAGCGAGAGTATGGTGGTAAGCATAATTAGAAGAAGGGAAATGCCATCAATTCCAACATGATAATTTATTCCAAAGGCGGTAATCCAAGGGATATTTATTTCAAACTGCATGCCATTGGCAAATGGGTCAAACAGAGAATACATCACAAACGATAAAAGCAGGGTGATAAACGCAATGATAATAGCAATTGCTCTAATGGAACCGACCTGCGTTTTGGGTACAAACAGCAGAAGTATAATTCCCAAGAGCGGGAAAAAAGTCACCAATGTTAAAATATCCAAACCCATATTACCTTAATGCAAAATATCCGATAATAATAACTACTCCGGCCAAAAACACCGTGGCATATCTTCTTAATTGACCTGACTGCATTTTTCTTGCGCCCAGGGATACATCTCCTATAAGGATAGCCAAACCATTCAAGACTCCGTCAATTAAGACAACATCAACAATTTTCCACAAGAATAATGAGCCGCCCACAAGCGGGCGAATAATTATTGCATTATATAATTCATCAATAAAGAATTTCCCATATATAATCTTGTGAATCCCCGAGACGGAGTTCCGTAATCGGCCGACAAGCGCAACATTTTTTACATATAAATAATAAGATAGATATATCGACACCAAAATTAAGGCAACCGATCCAAACATCAGGGTTAGTTCTGTTCCGGCGCTATGCCCGGACGATGCCAAGGCATGTTCTTCGCCGCCATGATGCACTCCCTTCATGACCGGCTCAAGAAATTTCTCAAACTGATTTCCGCCGCCAAGAATATGCGGGATTCCCACATACCCCCCGATTATTGATAATACCGCCAAAATTGATAACGGCACGGTCATCATTTTGGGTGATTCATGTAGATGCTCTTTGGTATGATGGTCCATTCTTTCTTGCCCATAGAAGGTCAGAAAAACAAGCCGGAACATATAAAATGCGGTCATCAATGCCGTAAATAATGCCACCAACCAAATCCAGATTGAGCCTTGATTGGAGGAAAAAGCCTTCCAGAGAATTTCATCTTTTGAGAAAAATCCCGAGAGGCCGGGGATTCCGGCAATGGCCAAAGTTGCTATAAAGAAGGTCACATAGGTCGTTTTCATGTGGCGTTTAAGGCCGCCCATATATCGCATATCCTGCTGTCCCGCCAAGGCATGTATCACGGAACCGGAACCCAAAAAGAGGAGCGCCTTGAAGAAAGCATGGGTCATAAGATGAAATATTCCGGCGGCAAACGCGGCCACCCCGCAAGCGGTGAACATATATCCAAGCTGACTGATGGTTGAATATGCAAGAACTCTTTTGATATCATTCTGCGCCAGAGCAATCGTTGCCGCAAGGAGAGCCGTGGCAATACCAACTATTGCCACAACCGTCATGGTGGAGGGAGCCAGCATGAACAAAACATTTGAGCGCGCAATCATGTAAACACCCGCGGTCACCATGGTAGCGGCATGAATTAAGGCCGAAACAGGAGTAGGGCCTTCCATAGCGTCAGGTAGCCAGACATAAAGAGGAATCTGCGCCGATTTGCCGGTGGCTCCAAGGAAAAGGAGCAATGTGGCCGCAGTTATCAAACCGCCGCCAAGCGCAAAAACCTCAGGAGCTCTGACAAAGACTTCATTATAATCCAAAGAGCGCACATTCCAGAAAATTATGAATAGTCCAAGAATGAATCCAAAATCGCCGATTCTGTTCACTATAAAAGCCTTTTTGCCGGCGTCGCTGGCGGATTTTTTCTCGAACCAGAATCCGATCAAAAGATAACTGCATAGTCCCACGCCTTCCCATCCGACAAACATCAGCAGATAATTATTCGCCAGTACCAGCGTAAGCATGGCAAAGATAAACAAATTTAAATATGTAAAATATCGCCCATACCCCGGGTCATCATGCATATATCCTACGGAATAGACATGAATCAAGAAACCAACACCCGATACTACCAAAACCATGATGGCTGAGAGTGGATCAAAAAGATATCCAAAACTTACGACAAACTCACCCGAAGGAATCCAAGTAAATAGGATTTCCTCAATGGCGCGAGTATTTTCCGGCAGAGAAATCAGCTGGAAAAACATTTTCAGGCCGACTATAAACGACAACCCCACCGAGCCGCAGGCAATAAGGGAAATAAGCTTTTTGTTCAGCCTTCCCAGAAATAAGCCATTCAACAAGAATCCTATCAGCGGAAATAGCGGTATTAGAAACAGGGTTTGATTCATTAAAATCTCGGCTTTACCATTTCATCAAATTAAATTTGTCGGCATCGATTGTCCCACGATTGCGGAATATCGTAATAATCATCGCCAATCCAACTGCCGCCTCGGCGGCGGCTATTGCCATTACCAAGAAGACAAACACATGTCCATCCATCACATTCAAAAATCGAGAAAAAGTAATAATAGCCAAATTGGCGGCATTAAGCATAACTTCAATTGACATAAACATTATAAGCAAATTGCGGGATAAAATAACACCGGCCGCGCCAATGGCAAAAAGCAATGCGCTCAAAATTAAATAATGTGGCATAGGTACCATCAGCGTTCCCCTTCCTCTTCGTTCTTATCTCTTTTGGCCATTATTACCGCGCCGACTATCGCCACCAATAATAGAATTGATGTTAACTCAAAAGGATATAGATATTTGGTATAAAGCAGAGTGGCCACCGGTTCCACGCCGCCGAAATCAGGCGAGGCTTGAGTCATGAGAGAATCCATTCTTTGCGGGAACGCCATCTGCTTAATTAATATCACCAATTCCATGAAAAATAGAACAACCAAAGTTATTTTTGTGCCTTTATCAAGAATCGGTTTCTCCGATGTGAACTTCTCACCTCTTAAATTAAGAAGCATGATGACAAATAAAAACAGCACCAATATGGCGCCGGCATATACAATTATCAATAATGATCCCACGAATAGAGCGCTGAGCTGGACAAATAACACCGCCAGCGCAACCAACGATAAAATCAAATACAAGACTGATGCCACCGGATTGCGCTGAAGAATCATCATAAGGGCGCCGCCGGCCGCCACGATGGCTGATATGTAGAAGATCGCAAGTTCCATTAATTAGAATATCCTTCTCACCCTACGGATAATTTTTTTAAATGGCTTCTCTTTTGGGCGATTGGCAATCATTTGTTCCTTAGTAAATATAAAAGCATTTCTATTGTCATTAGAAAACTCATATTCATGCCCAAGAAATATCGCTTCTTCCGGACAGGCCTCTTCGCAAAAGCCGCAGAAAATACAACGAAGAAGATTTATTTCATAAACCTTTGGAAAGCGCTCTCCCCTCTCGGTCTCGCCCGGTTCCATATAAATGGCATCGGCCGGACAGGCCGCCGCACACAAACCGCAACAAACGCATCTTTCCGACCCGTCTTCATACATCTCAAAATAATGCAAACCGCGATAGCGCGGCGCCATCTCCCTTTTTTCTTTGGGATATTGAAGGGTTACCGGTTTCTTAAACAGGTGTTTAAGAGTCGTATAAA
>JAGVEJ010000157.1 GCA_020058225.1 Candidatus Zixiibacteriota bacterium
AAAACACCCCCAAACAAGTTTGGGGGTGGCAAGAGAAATCTTCAAGTTTTTTTGGGATATTTTTGGAAATATTTTTTCGTGGCTAATTATTAAAGAATGCGTCAGGAATATGAGTTCCTGACGCCGCTTAAAAAACGGTCAAGGAATTTCTTGTGTTTTTTGGAAATAAATTTGGAGAATTTCGTCCCGATTTATCGGGACGGCGCATAAAAAATGCGGCGGGGATTTTAACCCGCCGCAATACTCTATTGAATCTGATTTCGTAAAATTCAGAAATTAATTATTATCACCACCATTTTATAAGCTTTGGTATCTTATTATGAATCAAACTCTCATTTCGAGGCATGATCCTTGCCGCAATTCCGAATCGACCTGATTCTTTGCAGATAACTTCGGTTTTATAAAGATACTGACCTTTTGGCAAGGATTGATCGCCATCTGCCCTATTGGCGGCAACTGATTCATAATTGCTCATTTGTTCCAAAGAATTTAAATTTCCTGCGATCACTTCCACATTGATATCATCCGGATTTATTTCTCCAAGAATAATTTTAAGAGACACAGGTATTTTATCTCCCACTTTTGGCGAGATTTCCATGGTTGGAGTATCAATATTTTCAATCACAATTTGCTCCCATCGAGAGCCGATATCGACCTGCCATTTGGCTAAGGATCTGGATGCGCTGAAATTATCAGCCGTAAACTTATTATGGGCATTGATTGCCGGGCAATAGGTGAGATTGGTATAATCTTTAACCATTCTATGAGAACTAAATTGTTTGCTCCCCATCGCGATGGAATTCTTCATCAATGTTACCCATTTGTAAGGAACATCAGCTCCATTTCTCCGATAGAAGAGCGGAATGATTTCTCTCTCCAGAATATCATAAAGGAATTGGCTTTCCAGATTGTCCTGGTATTCGGGATTATCATATTCTTCAGCATTGCCGATTTTGAAACCGGTTTCCGGCGAATACCCCTCGCACCACCAACCATCAAGAATCGAAACATTTAAGGCGCCATTGATAGCGGCCTTCATACCGCTGGTTCCGGAAGCCTCCTGCGGACGTCTGGGAGTATTAAGCCAGATATCAACGCCTTGCACCAAATACCGAGCGACATTAATATCATAATCTTCAAGAAAGACAACCCTTCGGCGGATATCGTCATTTGAGGCAATCTGCAGAATATGCTTAATGATTTCCTTGCCCGGGTTATCCAAGGGATGCGCCTTTCCCGCCAAAATAATTTGAACGGGCATATCAGGGTTGTTGAGAATTTTCTTTATCCGATTAATATCCCTAAAGAGGAGGAAGGCTCTTTTATATGTAGAAAATCTCCGAGCGAAGCCAATGGTCATAATTTGGGGATCGAGGACTTCCTCGGACATTTTGACATCAATGGCAGAAGCTCCCCGTCTTGCCAGCTGAGCTCTTAGTCGTTTCCTCGAGAAAAAGACAAGCCGTTCGCGGCGCCTCTGATGAACGCGCCAGAGTTCGGCATCAGGTATTTTATGAATCATCTCCCAATTTTCAAAAGTCGCGGGCTGTTTTGTGAATTTCGGTCCAAAATAGGTATCAAATAAATCAACCATATCATGGCTCAGCCATGAACGAACATGGACGCCATTCGTAATAGCTGAAATAGGGACCTCTTCGGTAGGAAGGCTTGGCCAAATATTGTGCCACATGTCGCGGGTAACCTTACCGTGAAGCTGAGAGACGCCATTGTTAAAGGCGGCCAGTTTCAGAGCGGCGATTGTCATGCAGAAAGGCTCCTTTTCATCGGCAGGGAAGACCCTTCCCAGAGAGAGAAATTGCTCCCAAGTCATGCCGAGATGTTCGACAAAGCCTTTAAGATAGCGTTCCATAAGCTTTGGATCAAAAACTTCATTGCCGGCTGGAACAGGAGTATGCGAAGTAAAGACTGTCGTTGGCCAGACCACTTGAAGGGCTTCAGCCAGGGTTAACTTGTCATTGTCAATGAGAGAGCGAATTCTTTCAAGCAAGAGGAACATCGAATGCCCTTCATTCAAATGATAAACCGCCGGTTGAATTCCGAGAGCCTTTAGCGCCTTTACGCCCCCGATACCAAGCAGAATCTCCTGACGCAAACGCGTGTCCTTGTCACCGCTATAAAGGACCGATGTTATTTCACGGTATTTGCTGGAATTGTCAGAGATATTGGTATCTAACAAATAGAGGGGAATTATTCCGACCATGACTTTCCATATCTGCACATAAACCGGCGTACCGGAAAAATCAACCACTATCTTGATTGGGTTGCCGTTTGCATCTTTCTCTAAAGTGACCGGCATATGATACCAATCGTTTTCTTCATATCGTTCTTGTTGCCAGCCATCTGAAGATAGGAATTGGCGGAAATATCCATATCGATAGAGAAGCCCTATTGCAACCAAAGGAATTCCAAGATCACTGGCGGCTTTCAGATGATCACCAGATAAAACCCCCAACCCTCCGGAATAGACCGGCAAGCCGGTGTCAATTCCATATTCGCAGGAAAAATACGCCACTATCGCATTTTTGTGATTGGGATAGGTGGTTTCAAACCATCTTTTGGCCTTCATATATTCCTGAAAGTCACTGTAAACTCTATCCAGATTGGCCAAAAAAGCCTCATCTTGCGCAACCTCTTCAAGTTTTGATTGCGGTAGATAAGCTAACATCTCAATTGGATTTTGATATGATTTTTCCCACATTTCGGAATCAATGCGGAGGAATAGTTTGACAATATTCCAATTCCATGAAAAATGGAGATTCATGGCAAGGTCCCTGAGCCTCTGAATCCTTTCAGGGAGATTGGGCAATACCAAAAATTGCTTAACTCTCATAAAATCCCTTTTTTATTTATGATATTTTAAAAACCCCTCAGGGGACAATATTCCTTCTCCACTTATATACCTTCGACAATACCAAACAAGAATTTATGTATTAATCTGCCGAAATTAAAAAATAACTAAAAAAGTCCGGCATTTCAAGTTTAATCTTTTATGCGATGTGTCGATAATTTTCTATAAACAATCAATTCAAGGAAAGGGGATAAAAAATGCCCGAGAAGAATCTATCAGTCTATGGTATTACTAATACCGGTTTAGTTTCATGGAATTTATCGACACCCTCGCTTTATGAGGAAGTTATCCGTAACAGGGAAGGATTTGTTTCCCACCTCGGCCCCCTTGTGGTCCGAACCGGTCATCATACAGGCCGTATGCCCAAAGACAAATTTATTGTAAAGGAACAAGGTTCAGAGAACAAAATCTGGTGGAGTGCGGCTAACCAGCCTTTTGAAAAGGCAAAATTTGAAGCTCTCTATCATCGCATGCTCGCCTATTTGCAGGGCAAACAGCTTTATGTCCAGGATTGCTATTCCGGAGCCTCGCCAGAATATCGAATTCCCGTTAGAGTCATCAATGAAACCGCTTGGCATAATATGTTTATTCGGAATATGTTTATCCGGATCAATGATAAAAACGAACTGGCCAATTTCAAACCGGAATTTACACTTTTGCATGCTCCACATTTTCATGCGGTTCCTGAACTTGACGGCACAAATTCAGAGGCATTCGTTATTATTAATTTCGAAAAGAAAATGGTGCTGATTGGCGGCTCTAATTATGCCGGCGAGATGAAAAAATCCATTTTCACTATTATGAATTATCTCCTGCCACAGAAGGAAGTTTTATCCATGCATTGTTCCGCCAATACGGGAAAGAATGGAGATACGGCCATATTTTTTGGGCTTTCCGGCACCGGCAAAACCACTTTATCCACCGACCCTGATAGGAAGCTGATTGGCGATGATGAACATGGATGGAGCGAAGATGGGATATTCAATTTTGAGGGCGGATGTTATGCCAAAGTGATTCGTCTATCTCAAGAGGGTGAGCCGGATATTTATGAATGCACCCGCAAATTCGGCACTATACTTGAAAATGTTCAAATTGACAATGAAACCAGAAAGATTAATCTGGATGATGCTTCACTTGCGGAAAATACCCGTGCCGCTTATCCGATCACCCATATACCGAATATTGTTCCCGATGGAATGGGGTGTCACCCCGATAATATCATCTTTTTAACCGCCGATGCCTTTGGCGTATTGCCGCCGGTTGCCCGTTTGACTCCGGAACTGGCCAAGAAATATTTTCTAATTGGATATACAGCTAAGGTGGCAGGAACCGAAATTGGGGTAACCGAGCCCAAAGCAACATATAGTCCTTGTTTTGGAGCGCCATTTATGGCTTTAGACCCGCATGTATATGCTAATTTGCTGGCCGACAAGGTGAAAAAACATAAAGCCAATTGCTGGTTGGTTAATACCGGATGGATAAATGGCCCTTATGGGACCGGACAGAGAATAAGCATCCAACATACTCGAGCCATTATTAGCAGTATCCTGAATGGATCGCTCAAGAAGGTTGACTATTGGCGCGATGTCATTTTTGGTCTTGATATCCCGACTGATTGCCCAGGCGTACCGCAGAAGATACTTAATCCCGCCGAGGGATGGAGCGACAAGACCCGCTATAATGCGGAAGCAGGAAAACTTGCATCTTCATTTGAAAAGGTGTATCTTGAGTTTGAAAAGAAGCAGGAAAAATCTCCTGTAATGGTATAATAAAAATTATGAGGGGTTTATGCCAGGAAGAATGAAATTAGGGGTGCTCACCGGCGGCGGCGATTGCCCGGGATTAAATGCTGTTTTGCGCGCCGTGGTGAAAACTGCCATCAATGATTACGACATGGAAGTAGTCGGATTCCTCGATGGTTATGAAGGACTTATTGAAAACCGCTACCGGAAATTGACATCAAATGATGTCTCCGGTATTTTGACTCTTGGCGGAACAATTTTGGGGACATCCAATCGGGCTGATCCGTTTAATTATCCTGTTCTCCAACATGATGATTATATATATCTTGATCGTTCGACACAGGGGTTACAGAATTTTGAAAGACTGGGGCTTGATGTTCTTATTGCGATTGGCGGTGATGGCACCCAAGCCGCCTCTCATGGTATGGCCCAAAAGGGAATAAATATCATTGGTGTCCCCAAAACCATAGATAATGATCTTTTTGGAACAGATCAAACCTTCGGTTTTGATTCGGCATTGACTACCGCTACTGAAGCCATTGACAAAGTCCATTCCACAGCTCAGGCACATCATCGGGTTATGATTGTCGAAGTTATGGGTCGATACGCCGGATGGCTCGCTCTGGCTTCCGGTGTGGCAAGCGGAGGCGATATTGTACTTATTCCCGAAATCCCATATCATATTGATATAATCTGCGACAAGATTCGAACTCGGAATAGGGACGGGCGTAATTTCAGTATTATTGTCATTGGCGAAGGCGCCAAACCCGAGGGGGGCGAAATGGTGATTAAGCGGATGATTGCCAATAGCCCGGATAAGATTCGCTTGGGGGGAATTTCCAATCAATTGGCTTCCCAAATTGAGGGAATCACCACCCTTGAGACACGAGTCACCATTCTTGGGCATCTGCTAAGGGGCGGCGCTCCAACTGCTTTTGATAGAATACTGGCCAGCCGATTTGGCACAGAAGCCGTAAGGCTTTCCCATGAAAAGAAATTTGGAAACATGGTTGCTCTGAGAGGCAACGAAATCAAGTATGTTCCAATTTCTGAGGTTGCCGGACGAGTGCGCAAGGTGGAATATGAATCCCCGCTTCTTGGCACGGCTATTTCTCTGGGCACATGCATGGGAGTAGAAAGCCTTGATGTGCTGAAAAAAGAAGAGGTTGTGATAGAGGAATAATTGGTCAAATGAATCCCGATTAAGATTGTAGTGATTTTGCGAGTGAGCAAGGGCGCCACGCTGTGCGCCCCTACGATTGCCCACCGTCCGCCGGTAGGTGGAGTGGGGTACCAATACCTGTAGGGGGTTGATTCATCAAACCCAGATATATCAAATCCTTGTGTGAGATTTGGCGAGGGTTTGATAAATCAAACCCCTACGGCGCATATTATGAAAATATAAAAGGGCGACCATAAAGGTCGCCCCAACGGGATAATATTACACCCGGCAGATGTGGACTCGCCGCGGCGAACCACGCACATTTTTAAATAATTACATCCCGAATCGGTCGATTATCTCCTGCTTGGTTTTGTGCAGGATATCGAATTTCTTGCCGACTTTGGTGAATGCCGCCAACGCTTTTTCCAGATGGTGCAGATCATGCGCCGCCGAAAGTTGGGTACGAATGCGCGCCTGACCTTTCGGAACTACCGGGAAAAAGAAACCGACCGCATATATCCCCTCTTCGTACAATTCTTTGGCGAAATCCTGCGACAATATGGCATTGAATAGCATCACCGGTACAATTGGGGTTTCTCCTTCTTTGATGATCAATCCGGCTTCGGTTAAGCCTTTACGCCAAAAGATTGTATTCTTCTCCAGCTTGTCGCGTCTCTCGGTTGTACTGCTGATCAAATCAATCACTTTAATAGCGCCAGATACTACTACCGGTGGAATAGTGTTCGAGAACAAATATGGCCGTGCTTTCTGGCGGCATAATTCCACTAACTCTTTCCTGCCTGAGACGCAACCGCCCGATGCCCCGCCAAGCGCTTTGCCGAGCGTGGTAGTGATAATATCGATTTTGCCCAACACGCCGCAATGCTCGTGCGTACCGCGTCCCGTCTTGCCGATAAATCCCGATGCATGAGAATCATCGACAAAAACCATGGCATTATATTTCTCAGCCAACTCAACAATCTTATCCAATTTGGCCAAGTCGCCATCCATGGAGAAAGAGCCATCGGTAATTATCAATCTGAAGCGCATTTTGGCGTGCAGTTGAAGTTTCTCCTCAAGATGAGCCATGTCAGAATGTTTGTATGTATCGGTCATTGCCTTGCATAATCTCATACCATCGACAATAGATGCATGCACCAATCTATCGGCTATCATAACATCCTGCTCGGAAAGTACGGCCTCAAAGACACCGGCATTGGCATCCATGCATGACGGGAATAATATTGTATCTTCGGTGCCAAGGAATTTGGCGAGTTTGTGTTCGAGTTCCTTGTGGATATCCTGCGTGCCGCAGATAAACCGGACGGATGACATCCCATATCCACGACGATCCAGCCCCTTGTGCGCGGCCTCGACAACATCCGGATGAGATGACAAACCCAGATAATTATTGGCACATATATTGATGACTTTTTTGTGAATGGAACCGATGGGGAATTCGACTTCGATTTCGGAATTTTGCGGGGCGCAGATAATTCGTTCTTCCTTGAATATTCCGCCGGAGCGGATAATATCAAGTTCCTGCTGGTATATATTTCTTACTTCATTATTGAAAGCCATATCGCACCTATTGAACGTTAAATTCTTTAAGCAAATTTATGATATTATTGACTGTATCAAAAGCCTCGGGAGTGGCCTTGGCATCCGATATCTGGATGTTGTACTTTGTCTCAAGAAAGCGCTTCAACGAAACCATGGAAAAAGAATCAACGATACCGCCCGATATGAGAGGGGTATCGAAATTGATCTCGCGATCGTCATCTTCTTCAAGGTATTCATTCTTTACATAGCTTAGGACGGCATTTTTAATATCCGACATAATTTGCTCCTTATAAATAATCATTCATTTTCCAACGTGGATGTATCCCCAATTTCCTCTCCCCATTCTTTAGCCCGCAGAAGCCGCCGCATAATTTTACCGCTTCTGGTTTTGGGCAATGATGCAACAAATTCGATTTCCTGCGGCATCGCCAGTGGTGAGAGTTTTTTGCGAATAAAATTCATAATTTCAAGGTCGAGCATTTTTGATGGTTCAAATCCCGCTTTAAGCGCTACGAAGGCTTTGACGACTTCCATGTTGATGGGATCCGGCTTTCCAACGACGGCGGATTCAGCGACAGCTTCATGCTCGAGCAGGGCCGATTCAATTTCGAATGGTCCGACCAGATGTCCGCCGGTATTGATAACATCATCATCACGCCCGACGAACCAGTAATATCCATCTTCATCGATACTGGCACGGTCGCCGCAAATGTACCATCCATTTTTAAATTTGCTCTGATAGGTTGTCTCATTGTTCCAATAGGTGCGCATCATTGATGGCCAACCGGGTTTAATAGCTATCAAGCCAACCACACCGGCTTTATTGATGGGTTCGTAGGTCTTTAAATCTACAACAGTGGCCGTGATTCCTGGAAATGGTTTCCCCATTGAACCCGGTTTTATAGGCATGCCGGGATAATTTGATATCATTATGCTTCCCGTTTCAGTTTGCCAGAAAGTATCATGAAACATTAGGCCAAAGACTTTTTTCGACCAGAGAACGGCTTCAGCATTGAGCGGTTCGCCGACAGAGCAAAGATGTCTGAGGGATGACAGATTGAATTTCTTGACAGTTTCATCTCCTTCTTTCATCAATGAACGAATGGCCGTCGGGGCAGAGTACCAGACGGTAATCTTATGCTTTTCGATAAATTTGTACCATGTTTCCGCCTTGAAACCGGAATCAAGCACGCATTGTGTCACGCCATTGGCCCAAGGGCCTATAATTCCATAAGATGTACCAGTTACCCAGCCGGGATCAGCATTACACCAATAAATATCATCATCATGCAAATCCAATACATATCTGGTGGATATAAACTGCGAGATGAGAGAATAATGCACATGCTGAGCGCCTTTTGGTTTTCCGGTGGTGCCCGATGTATAGTGCAATACCGAGGGCGTTTCAGCCTTTGATGGAAAAATATCAAATGATTCAATTTGTTTCTCTTTTTCCAGATGAAAGGCAAGTTCCTTTTCTCTTAAAGCCTTACTTCCGTCATCATCGACAATAATAATATGCTTCAAGTAGGGGAGTTGACCAAGGATGGTTTTAAGTTTTGGGGCATGTTTTTTCTGGGTAATAATCGCCGCTGTCTGGGCATCCTCAAGTCGTGTGAACAATGATTCGGCGCCAAATGCGGAAAAAAGCGGTTGAGCTATACCTCCCAATTTAAGAACACCAAGGAATCCGATGTATAGCTCTGGAATACGGTCCATAAACAGGCAGATTCTCTCTCCCGGTTTAAGACCCAGATTTTTAAGAAAAGAGGCAATGGTGTTTGAGCGAATTCTTATATCATTGTATGTATATTTTTTGCTTTCGCCGCTGAATCCTTCCCAAATTAGCGCAAGTTTATCGCCCTTTCCCATTTTGCAGATACGGTCGGAGCAGTACTCTCCAATATTAATAGTGTCGCCCTTATTATAACCCAATTCTCTTTCCGAAATGTCCCAATTGAAATTCTGATATACTTTCCCATATTCTCCTATGTTGCTCATTCTATATCCTCCGACAATTCTGTACGCAGTTTAATATTTATATATTACAAATTTATTATTCCATCAATAAAACTACCTTCGCCGATGGTATCTCAGGCGATATAGCCGTCTCCATAGCCTTCATGAAATCCTTAAATGGAAAATGATGCGTAATAACCGGTCTGATATCAACTTTACCATTGTCCAATAAATTCCTGAGCTGGTACCATGTTTCAAACATCCTTCTTCCATTAATACCAATAACCGTGGCGCCTTTGAAAACAATATTCTTTGCCATATCAAATTCGAATGGGGCGGGTGCAATTCCAAATGATGTGAATGTTCCCATTCTTCGCAGTATTGTGAACCCGTCATTGACGGCATTCTTATTACCGGCCATGTCCAATACAACATCGACTCCGCCATTAGTTTCATCAATTATTCTCTCGCAATATTTTTTTTCATTAACCACATTTATGCTGATATCGGCGCCCATTATTTTGCAGATATCCAAATTAAATGGCATCATGCCCAAATTATATATTCTCGCCGCGCCAACTGCTTTGGCAACTCCGCAGGCAAAGGCCGCAATCGGGCCATCCCCCACAACCGCTATTTTCTTGGCGCCGACATTGCTCTCCATAACGGTATAAACGGCATTGCCAAATGGCTCCTGCACCGAGGCAATATCAATCGGCAATGATGGTGCATTTTTCCAGCAACATACTTCGGGAATCACGGCATATTCGGCAAAAATGCCGTTTGTATCGACTCCTAAAATTACAAGATTTCGGCAAAGATGCATGTCACCGGTGCGGCATTGATAACAATGAAGGCATGGAATATGAGTCTCGGCAGATATAAAATCACCGATTTTTATGTTTCGTACGGCGCCCCCTACTTCAATTACTTCGCCGCAACATTCATGTCCAAAAACCATGGGCGGTTTTATTCGAGACTGGGCCCAATTGTCCCATTCAAAAATATGTTTATCGGTTCCGCATATTGAACAGGCCTTTATTTTAATAAGAACTTCATCTGGTTTTGGTTTTGGAATATCTATTTCAACCAGCTCGGCGCCGGCAGAGGGTTTGGTTTTCATAGCCGCCAGCATCTTATTGGACATTTATTTTCCTTTCACTAATATCAACCAAACAAAATAAGATTTTGCGGGATAAAAGTCAATCCCATAGGGGACATGGGAGTTGATGGCTGTTATAAGGGTATGCGTGACACCCTTAAACTCATTTTGAGGGACGTAGGGGTTTGATTTATCAAACCCTCGCCAAATCCCACATATAGGGTTTGATAAATCCCGCCGGGGCGGACCTTGATGGCAAACCCCTACAATCTTACACTTTTCTTTTGGCGGGAATCGGCAAGATGTTTGTTAAGACCTGTAAGCCTCCGGCTTAATTTAGTAAAAACTTGTTTTATTTATTTTCATACCTTGTCAATAACATGCCACTGCTTATATGGCTGGAAGATGTCGATTTGGTGGTGATACCACCGGCATAGGTGGAGGTTTCAGTGGTTATCTCAAGATTTTCGTCCTGGCGGATTATCATGCCTTCTATATAGGCAAAATAAATGACGCCAGAAGTGGATATTCGGTTAAGTTGGATTGTCAAGCCGCCATCTTGTTTGATTAGTCTCTGGGGAATTATCATACTGCCGGAATATTCAATGGCGGCGCAATCATATCCCGCCTCTCTTACCAATGATTTCACTTTATATCTTGTTTCGACATTTGTATTTCCCTGTTCTTTGACGATGAGTTTCACTGTTTGTGTCCAGCTGTATCCTTCGGAAACGGCAAAATCGGGAAATACCGGCATGGCTTGCTCATAATAGTTTTTATAATACTCAACCATCTCCAGTTGGGTAGAATCCTCGGGGAAAAATTCAACAATTATTCCGTCATTTTCAATGATATATTCAAGAGACCAACTTTTTTGAGGCTCGTTTGGGGTTTCTGATTTATCGGCGGTATTTGTCAGCAGAATTCTTGCCTTGGAGCTATCGACCACAGCAATTACCTTTTCGCGTAAGGTCGATCTATATGAAAAATTATGTGACTGGAGGACAGAATTTGCTTCCAATATTTTGGATGTACCTTTGATTGTGCTTGAATATTCCTTGACTTGATTGGGCCTGAATTTATAAGCAAGGTTGACTTCCTTTTTACCCTGAGAGCAACTGCTCATGCTAAATGATATAAATAGCAATAGAAAGTATAGGGCTTGTTGAAAAAGTTGAATGTACCGCGCTTGTGCATGGTGGTTTGGGGACAGATGTGGATTCGCCGCGGCGAACCGCCCACAACAAAACAACAGGCACCGTAACCATTGTGACATCGAATTCATAGATCGTTTCCCCTTCCATGGGACTGCATCTGTGCCATAATGAGAAGGCCATATCCGGCATTTCCGGGAGCAGACATGATCAATACGCCTTCTGTTTGGGAGAGAAATTCTATGGGTTCTCTTGCCTGAATTTGATAATTACCTAAGAGTTCAATATTATATGAATAAAACCTTGTGGATTCTATCATGTTAAAGGGGTTTAAGAAGCCAAAATTTCCCAGAAGGGATGAAAATAGAAGAATGAACATTGCGGCCAAAGGGATAGCAAATCTTAAGTATTCCTTGATTGAACTGTCTTTTTTAATCCCGTTTTCAATAAATTCCAGTCTGGACTCTTCAAAAGTTTTGGCCAGAATATTTTTTTCCAGATTTTGCCAATATTCCTCTGGAGGATTGGGCAGAGGTAGTGATACCAAAAGGCCAAAGAGCTTTTTGTCCCGTTCAAAATTTGTCCGACATGGGGCACAGCCATTTAGATGCTCTTCAAATTCCGCCCTCAATGGCGGGGAGAGAGTATTCGAGAGATAGTAATCCCCATAAATTTCGATGTGACGGCAATTCATCTTCTTTCCTCATAGCATTTTTGCCAGCCATTTTTTTAATTTGGATCTGGCAATGTGTAAATTTGAGCGAACGGTGGCTTCCGGACAACCGAGGGTCATGGCAACCTCAGTCATCGTATATCCTTCTACATCATGAAGCGCGACCGTGATTTTTTGTCGTGGTGGAAGTCTGTCTATTGCCTGTTTTATTATTTCGGCCAGTTCGGCATTTTCAAGATCCTTGTCGGGAAGCGCAATATTTTCGACCAATTCTGCCTGTACTGAAGGCAACATTTCTGTTTCATCCTCAATGGAAATAAACCTTTTCTGTCTTCGTCTCAGCAGGTCGATGGCATAGTTTGAGGCAACCCTTAATAAAAAACTTTGGAAATAGCTTATTGTCTTCAACTCATGCCGTTTTTCATATATTCTGACGAAAGTCTCCTGAGTAACTTCATCTGCATCAATATGATTACCCATCATTCGGTAAGCCAGCACATAGACTCTCTTCTGAAACCTCCTTACAAGTTCAGTATAAGCGGACTGATCGCCCTGAGTAAATTTTTCTACCAGAATCTTTATTTCATCAGTCATAGGATTCCAGTAGGATTAACGGCCAAAGGGAAGACGGGTTATAGCCGCTTATGTTCAAAAATAATTGATTGACGCTCACTTTGAGGAAAATTATAATTGACGGATATTATGTCAACCTTTTTTTAGGCAAGAGTTGAAAGAAGAGGAGGTTTTTTTTATAACAGACCTGAAGTCATTTAAGTATAAATCTCTAATAATTAGCGGTTTGGCGACATTTTTGGGGACTTTGGACTCCTCAATTGTCAATGTTTCCTTGCCTACCATTGGCAATGATCTGGGAACGACCATTGATCTTGTGGGCTGGGTGGTCTTATCCTATGCTATTACCATAATTGCGCTGTTGATGGTTTTCGGTGCAGTTTCAGAGAAAAAGGGATATAGGTTAACATATTTATTGGGTTTCACTTTTTTTATCGTTGGTTCCATATTATGCGGAATTTCATTTAGCATATATTTTTTAATTTTTGCCCGAATTATACAGGGTGTTGGGGCGGCGCTGATGATTTCGGCAGGGCCGGCTTTGATTACAAGAAGCTTTCCCGAATCTGAGCGGGGGAGAGGGCTGAGTATTATTGCCATGGTTGTATCGGCGGGCTTGATGCTGGGTCCTCCATTGGGAGGATTTATAATAGCGGCGGCAGGTTGGAGATGGATATTTTTTGTGAATTTTCCATTAGGCTTACTGGGAATATATTTCACGGAGAAATTTATCCGCGATTATCCGGTCACTAATCCCGATAAGAAACTTGGTTTCCCAAGCGCCATAAGTTTGTCAATGGGTTTACTCATATTGATGCTATCTCTTTCATTATATAGCCGCCATATTTTGGGATTCCATTATTTGGTCGGATTTCTTCTTCTTTCGGCAATTTCATTTGCCCTATTTTTATATTACGAAAGTGTCCCCAGCAGTAGTTTGATCGGGCTTGATATTTTCAAGAACAGGGTTTTCACCTATTCAGGATTAGCTATGTTTCTCGTATTTATAACCTTATCGTCTGTTACAATATTAATGCCATTTTATTTGGAACAGATTAAAAATCTAAAACCGGAAGTGGTAGGATTAATTCTTATGACCGTTCCTGTTTGCGGTTTTATAATGGCGCCCTTATCCGGATATTTATCCGACAAAGTGCAGGCAAGAATAATAACAACCGTGGGTGTGGTCCTAATGCTTATAGGGATAATTTTAGTTGGAAAGTTAATGGTTGATTCCAAGATAACGGATATTATTTTGGCCCTCATTATAATTGGTGTCGGCATGGGAGTTTTTGGGACTCCCAATACATCGAGTATCATGGGGGCGGCACGAGCAAGTCAATTGGGAGCCGCCTCAGGAATTTTGGCGACGATAAGAAGTTTGGGCATAACTTTCGGCGTGGGATTGGCCATTGCCATTTTTAATTTTTATCAAAATCTTTTTTTGCAGAACGGCGCCGATAAGGCGGATGCCTTCATCCATGGGTATCATTCCGTATATAAATTCATTATGGTTGTTACCTTTGCGGCGATCATTTTAAGTTTTATGCGGGGGAAAAACCTGGCGGATAATAAGATGACGAATTGAGAAACGGTTGACAAATGGTAATTTCTTGATATTTTAACAGCCTAAAATTTTTTTATGCAGGGCGCTTGATATGTATTCGATGACCGGATTTGGAAAAGCCGATTACAAGACCAGACAGCTTTCACTTTCTGTGGAAGTCTCTTCGGTAAATAATCGATTTCTTGAGTTCTCCATTCGATTGCCGAGGCAGATGCAATTTCTGGAGCCAAGAGTTAAGGAATTGATTTCCAACAAGGTAAACCGTGGCAAAATCAATTTGACCGTCAATTATGAAGACCATGGGTTTGGAATTGACAAGGTTTCTATTAATATGACCCTTGCTGAAGAAGTGGTAATGGCGTTGAAGACCATGAAAAAGAAATATCATCTTGCCGGAGAAGTTGAAGTCGAGGATCTTTTGAATTTTCCTGAAATCTTCAAGATAGATAAGGTTGGCAATCTCGAAAAAAGAATCTGGCCGCCTTTAAGTCAAGTTATCAACAAAGCGCTTGACGGAATGCTTATTATGCGCCGGAAAGAGGGAAATAATCTCAAAAAGGATATAATCTCAAGAATTGCCATATTATTGAAAAAGATTAAGGCGATTGAAGGTTATGCTCCTCAGAACATGGTGGCTTATCGCGAGAGGCTCGCCAAGAAGATTAAGGATGTTCTTGATAACCGCACTGTTGATGGCGCTCGATTTGAAGAAGAAGTTGCTTTTATGGCGGAAAGGTCAGATATTACGGAAGAATGTGTTCGTTTCGGAAGTCATTTAAAGCAATTTACCTCTGATCTTAAGCAGGATCATCCCGTCGGTAAAAGGTTGAATTTTATTCTACAGGAACTGAATCGGGAGGCCAATACTATCGGCTCGAAGACAACCGATACAAGAATTGCTCATTTGGCCTTGGAATTGAAAGAAGAAGTAGAAAAAATCCGCGAGCAGGTTCAGAATATCGAATAAATGTTTGGAATTATATCAATGGCAGGAATCGGAAAAGGGAAAATTGTGATTATATCATCGCCATCCGGCGGAGGTAAAAGCTCTATTTGCCAGAGGTTGCTTGATGGGAACAAAAACAAGGGATGGCGGTTTTCTGTATCAGTGACTACCCGACCGAAACGGGAGCATGAAAAGGACGGTCGCGAATATTGGTATGTGACATATAGTGAATTTGTGAAGAGAAGAAATCGGAATGAGTTTGCGGAATCATGTCAGGTGCATCGGTATTATTATGGAACGCCTCGCTTGCCGATGGAAAAAACATTAAGAAACGGGGGCGTGATGTTGCTTGATGTTGATGTTAAAGGCGCCTTTAAATTAAAAAGGCAATATCCAATGGCGGTGACAATATTCATTTTGCCGCCAAGCGAAAGAGAATTGGAGAGACGATTAAAGAAGCGGCATACCGAAGACGATAAGCAATTAGAGATTCGCCTTCGTCGCGCCAAGAGTGAGATGAAGTTGTACAAAAAATTTGAATATATTGTAGTCAATAAAAAACTTGATTCTGCAGTGAATGAAGTGGAAATGATAGTTAATTTATTCCACTGCCATCGAGACCATTACAAACTTAACCACATTGACCGCGCTTTATTGCGACTTGAATAATAATATAATATCATAGGAGGAGATACTATGACAAAAGTATCCTTTGATGAATTGGATAAGGTAACATTGAATCGTTATGAAGCGGTTATAATAGCCGCGCAGAGGGCGAGACAAATTAATTCGATACGTTTGGCACAATTGGAAAGAATGGCGGAAGAGAATGTGACCATTGATGGTCGCAAGGTAACCACATTGGCCCTTCAGGATTTGGCCGCAGGAAAAGTGAAATATAGACGTCGTAACGAAGGCTGATAAATATAATCATGGCAAAAAATCTTCTTATTGTTGAGTCGCCGGCAAAATCGCGTACTCTGAAAAAATTTCTTGGCAGTGAATTCGATATTGAGCCGACCATTGGTCATATCAGGGATTTGCCCAAATCAAAACTTGGAGTTGATACCGATGATGGCTTCAAGATTGATTATGTGACTATCAAAGGAAAAGAAAAGGTAATCGAAAAGCTTCGAAAGGCCGCCGAGAAATCCGATGTGGTATATCTTGCCCCCGACCCTGATAGAGAGGGGGAGGCGATTGCTTGGCATGTTGCCCAACAATTAGAAGGCGCCAAAAAAATTACCCGAGTAACTTTCAATGAAATTACCAAATCGGCGGTGATAGAAGCGTTGAAAAATACCCGTGACATTGACCTTAATCTAGTTGATGCCCAACAGGCGCGCCGAGTACTTGACCGTCTGGTCGGGTATAAGGTTTCCCCGTTTTTATGGAAGACTATTGCCCGCGGGCTCTCCGCTGGACGCGTTCAGTCGGTGGCGTTAAGGATAATATGTGAGCGCGAGGCTGAAATAGAAGTATTTGTTATAGAAGAATATTGGGAAATTGAGGCTATTTTAGAGAATAAAGACAAAGCTCAAATTAGGTCGAAATTGGTCAAGATTGATAATGCCAAGCCGGAAATAAAAGCCGAAGGGGATGCCAGAAAAATCGTCGGTGAATTAAAGCATGTTGATTTCATAGTTGATGCAATCAAAAAATCAGAAAAAATACGAAAACCATCACCTCCATTTATCACCAGTACACTTCAGCAGGAGGCGGCACGGGCGCTTTCGTTTACCACAAAGAAGACAATGACCATTGCCCAGCAACTTTATGAAGGGGTTGAGCTTGGAGAAGAAGGACCGACCGGCCTTATAACTTATATGAGAACCGATTCCGCACGAATTGCCGATAGCGCCATTGGTACGGTAAGGGAGTACATAAAGAAGAATTATGGGGCAGATTATATGCCAAAATCTCCGATTAAGTATGGAGCCAAAAAGGGAAGTCAGGATGCGCATGAGGCGGTTCGCCCCACATATATGGATCATGCTCCGGATGAATTGAAAAAGTTTCTGTCACGAGATCAGCTAAGGCTCTATACCTTAATTTGGAATCGCTTTGTTGCTTGTCAGATGTCGCCGGCTGTCTATGATACAACCGATGTTGATATCAAAGCCGGAAAATATTTATTCCACTCTCATGCGCAAAGTTTGAAATTTGATGGATTCTTGAAAGTTTATCAGGAAACAAAAGAAAACGACCAGAATGGCGGGAATGATATTCTTGACTTTATCCCTGATTTGGCTATCGGTGGTCAATTATGGCCGGTGGAAATAACACCATCACAACATTTCACCAAACCGCCAGCCCGATATTCTGAGGCGACATTGGTAAAGATGCTTGAATCTGAGGGAATTGGCAGGCCATCTACCTATGCGACGATTATTTCAACTTTGCTTGATCGAAGGTATGTTGAGTTGAAAGAGAGACGTTTACATCCCACTGAGCTTGGGAGAACAGTGAGTAAAATTCTGATCGCCAGTTTTCCGTCAATTTTTGATGTCAAGTTCACGGCGCACATGGAAACTGATTTGGATAAAATTGAGTTGGGCAAAGAAAAATGGGTTGATGTTG
>JAGVEJ010000030.1 GCA_020058225.1 Candidatus Zixiibacteriota bacterium
ACCCATACCTATACCGGCAACAATTGCGGCGCTACCAATGATTGCGGCTTGCTTACCGATAACGGCCAGGCGTGGGAAGCTTTCACCATTACTGAGAAAGCTGATATTGTGATAGATTATTGCGGCACTTCGCCGGCTTTCGAATTGGTCTATGTCGTTTTGGCTGATGCCTGCCCATGTGATGGCGGGGCATTGAGATATGCCGATCTGACCAATTGGGATCTCTGCGGCGGTGACGGCAATATTACCATGTGGTTCTATGGCGTCGAGCCAGGCACATATTATATTCCTATTCTTTCCGATCATCCCGACTATCCGACTTATTATTATGAAGGTCCTTATACAATCAATGTGTTGGCTACACCATGGGAGGTTAGCTATTGCCTTGCTTCCGGCGGTTGCGATGAATATATCAGTAACGTAACCGTTGGCGAAATAAACAACACCACAGATTGCGGTGGATACGCCGATTTTACAGGTATGTCTGCCACAATGAGCTTTGGCGTTGGGTATCCCATTTCCATTACAATCGGCAATGGCTATACCTCGGATTATGGCGGCGTTTGGGTTGACTGGAATCAGGATTATGATTTTGATGATGCCGGTGAAGCAGTCACGCTTGATGTTTCAGCGGGCATTGGCCCGTATTCCGGAACGGTTACGCCTCCTATGACCGCCACCCCGGGCAATACCCGTATGAGAGTGCGCCTGGTTTACAACGCAACACCGACGCCATGCGGAACGACTTCCTATGGCGATGTAGAAGATTATACGGTCAATGTGGCAGGTGCGGCTTCGACATTCACCTATGCCCCGACCTCATTTGGATTTGGTCCGGTTCCTCCGGGTTCAACCGGCGGTTCTACATTAACACTCGGCGCTGTGGGTGAATCCCAGATTAATTATTCCATTGCCATTTCTTATGGCAAGAAGGAGTCAATTGGCGGCGGTCAGAGTGCGGCCAATCTGAAAAAGAACCCATTCCAGCTCGGCGGCCATGCGCCACTTCATGCCAAAGCTCCAAACCAGCTGTTGTTTGAGGGTTTTGAAGGTGGAGCGGTTCCTCCGACAGGTTGGAGTTCCGTGGTTAATAATGCTTTCACTTGGGAAATTGGTTCCTACGACCCATACGAAGGTTCTTATAACGCAGATTGCTTCTATGATGAAACTTACTCCGGCACTCAGAATGAATGGTTGATTAGCCCGACAATTGATTTCGATGGCGGGAAATATATCCTTGATTTCTGGTGGCTGGGAAGCTACTACTGGTCGGTTGACCCCTATGATAACTGCGATTTGGAAGTCTGGCTATCAACCAATGGCGGTGCGACCTTCCCGATTAAGCTCTGGGATGAAGATGGTTATGGCATCTTTGTCAACTGGGAATGGAATAATAGTGTCGTTGATCTGAGCGTATTCAAAGATGAACACAATGTCAAACTGGCGTTTGTTTATGCGGGCTATGACGGCGCTCAGTTCTCGATCGATGCCATTGCCCTTAATTCGGCCCCGCTCAGCTGGCTGAGCGTTGCCCCGCCTTCGGGCACAATTCCCGGCAATAGTACTTTACCTGTCGCTGTCAATTATGATGCCTCAGAACTTGAGATCGGTCTGTATGAAGCTGATTTGGTTATCACTCATACCGGTCTTAAGGGTTCTGCGACCATTCCGGTTACGCTCGAAGTTGCTCTTGGCGGCAATAACATTATAACCATTGAGCCGTCTACTATCTTTGCCTTCATGGCCACCTCTATGGAAGATACCATGGTGGCGGAGATATATTTGGGCGGCGAATTTGCCGGCGGCGGCCATAGTGTCGAGGAGATCGACCTGGCAACTGTAAGGGTCAACGGCGACCTTGTTCCGACGGAATTGGAGATATTGGACGGCTATGATGACTTCGACGGAAAAGTGCTGAAGATTAAGGTCAACATGCTGGAGTTTATAGAAAGTTATCCTACTCTCTGGGATAGCAGTCTGGAGACTTATACCGTTTCCGGTATGTTCACGGCCGGCCCGACTCCATTCACTCAGGATGGTCAGGTCATGATGATCGGACACAAGTCCGGCGATGTCAACTTTGACGGCAGAATTAATATTCTTGATATTACCTCCATGATCAATTACCTCTATAAGAATGGTCCTAGCCCAAGGCCTATTCTTGAGGTTGCCGATACTGATGGTAATGGAAAGATAAACATTCTGGATATTACCAGATTGATTAACTTCCTATACAAGGGTGGAATTCCGCCGACACATCAATAAGATAGATTATTATCGAGAGGGGACAGCCAATAGCTGTCCCCTTTTTTATTTTTGGAGTTTACTATTAGATATCAAATTTTCCAATTCGACCCGACTTCTTTCATATAGAGAATCTTTGCGGCCATATTGAAGATATTTATTGAAGCAATATTCCGCCTTTGATATCACCCCCCTAACCAGATGCAATTTGGTCAAATGGTAGTAGGCAATGCTTGCCGTGGAATCGATAGCGAGCATTTCATAGGCAAAGCGACTGGATAATTGAAGGCTATCGCGATAGAGATTGAGAAAGATCAACCCCTCTAAAATCTCGAGGTCATGCTTATCCAGTTTATAGGCTCTGTTTAGGCTTTCTATGGCTTCATCAAAACGCCCGAATTTTAAAAGAAGTTTGGAGCGATTGGCGAATAGGTATTTACTATAATTATTCAGCTGAATTGCATAGTTGGATTCTTCAAGCGATCGCTGATAATCTTTCCGGAAATAATAGACCGTACTCATCAGATCATGATACTGCCATAATAATCTGTTTGGCTTAATATCGGCGGCTATTCCGGCCATTAGTGCAAAATCGCCGCGCTTTTGGGCCTCATTGGCGAGATTCATTTTGGTCTCATTGATATATCTGTGATAAAATTGTTTGTCTATCTGAGTGAGCGATGCCATGTCCTCCTGCTTTTTATGGTAGTCGCGCAGAACCGAGTATGCCGGATATGATTTTCCAAAATCCAATTCCATGAAATATTTTGTATATTCCAGCGATGGGGCAGTAGAAAGATTAGCCGCAAGAAAGGGCAGAGTCATAAGGGATAAATATATCAAGCAGGATAAAACCATTTTGGGCACAAATTCAACGGTCGGAATTGAAATCAGGGAAACCATCAGCAATGTCAACCCGAATCCGCAGATTGAAAATAAATCCCAGTCACGGGGCAGACCCAGCATGGGGTCAATGGCAAAAAGAAAGGCGAGCCCGCCCAACGCAATTAGGGCGAGAAAAATACCATCTATCTTCTTGTGAAATATTCCCCAATTCCTTCCTGACAGTAAAATTAGAATCAAGAGTAAGGGTGAAAGCAGACTTAGTTGATTTATCATGTCAAGAACATGCGACCAACCGAAAAGAGTATATCCCGGAGCAGACGCCTTACTTTCAAAAATAGGCAGAAATATATTTTCGATGTAA
The DNA here is from genome assembly GCA_020058225.1 of Candidatus Zixiibacteriota bacterium. Classification (GTDB taxonomy): domain Bacteria; phylum Zixibacteria; class MSB-5A5; order GN15; family PGXB01; genus JAGVEJ01. Next base: position 3,452 of record JAGVEJ010000030.1, read on the forward strand.
AGATTGGTTTGGTATTTTTTGATAAAGAAGACAACGCCTGCCAGAAATAATATTGAAATGATTATCCATATAAGTATTTTATATCTATGGTAGATTTCCTGTCCCCGACCGCGCATAAAGAACAGTGTTATAAGCGCCGGTAATATCAGCGCCATCTGGAGATGTATAAGAATGGCGAAAAAAGCAAATAAAACCGGCCATAATATATGGCCATTGGATTTTATATATTTCAATCCGAAATAGACAAAACCGGTCAGCCCCACCCAAGCCAGAGGATAGTTTTCGACATACCCAAAGAAGAGAAGCAGATTTCCTGAAAAGAACATGGCCATAAAGGCCATTAGCCGTACTATTCTGTTTTCTGAAATTATCCCCGCTATCAGGAAATAAAACCAGATCGTAATGACGCCGGATATATAAGAGACAATCTGAAACGCCAGAAGTGCGGTTGCCTCGCTCTTTGCACCCAAAAGGCTTTGTATGGCCAGTAAAATAAATGTAATTCCCTTCTCGCTCCATTTGATAAATGTTCCCGACTCAGATGTAATATTGGCCAAGACCGAGTACCCATCGCCAAGGAAATGTGTCCGAGCAGAGAAAACAATAAAGAGGATGAGCATTACAGTAATAAATATCAGCCGATACAGGATTTTACGCGGACTATCATAGAAAGCATACATGAAGCCGTTGATGAATGCCTCTCCCCGTTTTTTCGAGAATGGCAGGAATGGTAGCGCCAGAGCCAAGACGCCAAGAATGATATAAATAATAGTATATATCGGAGGCAGGAATATCAGGTGATTGAATCCCCACATCCGGGCCGAAGGGAAGGCATAGGGGAGAAGCCGTATGGCAAATAATAAAACAAATGATGCATAAATATAAATCTGAAAGGGTTTGGTGTTATCTCTGCTCATTTTGCCATTAATTTTAAAAGCTCATCATTGCGCTGGGTGAACAAAGGCTCATGTGTTCCATATTTCAAATATAATTCATAATATCTCATGCCAATTGAATGTTGGCCGGCTTGAAAGTATATCCGAGCCATAATATAATGAATATTGTAACTTGTGGAATCCAATTCCAGAATTTTTTGTCCGTAATGTATGGCGGAATCATTCATATTGATATTGAAGCACATGATTGTCAATTCATGAAGGACATCAACATTTTTTTTATTGAGCCGGTGAGCTATGCGCAAGGCTTCGAGTGCGTCTTGATTTTCACTGAGCATTCGGTGCATTACAGCTCGTGCGAAATAAAGTTGATAATTGTATTTCTGCAATTGAATGGCCTTATCGGATTCATGGAAAGCCTTATCATATTCTTTATTGACAAAATAGATAGCGCTTATGAGATCATGGTATCTTGATGAAAATTTGTCGGGTGTCACCGTAAGCGCTATTGCCTGTGCTTCTTTCATATTTCCGCCGGCAAGTAATGATATTGCTCGGTCAACCTTGAGCTGATTTGGATTTGTTGTATTTAGGATATTATTTATCGAATCAACGGCGGCGCTATCAGAATGAATTTTATAATATTCTCTAAGTCCGAGCAAAGCTGATAATGAATTCTCCATGTCGAGGTTGATGATATATTTGGCATAATTTATTGAAGCCGGTTCAGATAAATTAGTCAACAAGTAAGGCATACTCCATAAACCCACGCAAACTAACAGCGGGATTAGCAGTGTTTGAATCATCCTCAACGCCTTATTCCCAATTAAATAGACAATTGCCAAAACAGCGCCATAGATTGTAATGGATAATAAATCCCAATCACGCGGCATACCTATGGTTGGATCAATAACAAAAAGAAAGGTCAATCCCGCCAATGCCGCAATTCCCAAAAAAATAATGAGTTTGTCTTTGATTATTTTTGGCATTTCCGCCGCGGCTATTGCTATTAGCATAAATATGGCAGGCGACATCAGCATCATTTGATTTACGATATCGACCAGATGAGGCAGGCTGATAATTGAATATGCCGGATCAATCGGTTTTCCTGTAAATAGGGGCAGGAAAATATTCTCAAAATAAAGATTGGTAGTGTACTCTTTGATAAATAGAATACTCCCCGCAACTATGGCCAAAGTCGAAACCGCGATAAAGAATATCGTGAATCGTTTATATAAAGATTGTCCCTTCCCCTTGCTGAAAATTAAAAATATATAGGCTGGAAAAAAAATCGCCATCTGAAGATGTATAATAAGTCCAATGGC
>JAGVEJ010000094.1 GCA_020058225.1 Candidatus Zixiibacteriota bacterium
GGCAATAATCGCTTTTGCAAAATAAAAAAATTGATTCTTATATTTTTTTAATATCATATATCGATTCATTCTTTAAACTTCCGGCTGCCTCGTTGGGTGATGGGGATGCCTTGTTTGCATAAGGGGCATTGGTCTGGTTCCCAGGCGTTGGCGACGACGGTGGCAAGAGGTTTCAAGGGATAATCGAATTTGACCTTCCCCCCGCTTCTGTCTAAAAATTCGCCGATCCCGACGATATTGGCCTTGTAAGAGTTAACCAGATTAATAACCTCAATCATCGAAGTGCCCGTGGTAAGAACATCGTCAACGATTAAAACCCTCGCTCCCTCATCAATATGAAACCCACGTTTGAAAACTCGGTCCTTTTCGCCCTCGCCGGCTTCGGCATATATGGAATCGACGCCTAAATATTTGGCGACTTCATAGGCAATAATCACTCCGCCGGTGGTTGGACCAACTACAAGCTCAACCTTATCTTTTTCAAATATTTTGGCCAATTCAGCGCATACCTTTTCACAAAGACGTGGGCGTTTGAGGATCATGAATTTCTCATAATAGGTATCGCTGTGCTTGCCCGAAGTCAATTTAAAGTGCCCCTCTAACAAAGCATCCGATTCTTTAAATATGTCAAGAATATTATTTTCACTCATTTTATTTAATCTCCTGTTATAATCGCTACGGCGGCCGCCATTTCGCGTTCATGCGTGATAGAAACCTTTATTTCTTTATCCATCACTCTCTCCCGAACTTCCCCATCAAGATGCACATACGGTTTGCCATATAAATCATTTAGTATCTGTATCTGTCTGAAATGTACCCTATTATCCATAAAGGCCCCCAGCGTTTTTATTACAGCCTCTTTGGCGGCGAAGCGTCCGCTTATAAATTGCACCTTGTTGAATTTCGTGCGATAAATTTCCATCTCTTCTTCGCCCAATATTTTAGCCGCAAATTTTTCACCCCATAGGTTCAGCGCCTTTTTCACCCTGTTTGTCTGAATTAGATCGATTCCTAATGAATAAATCATTTAAGTATTTCCTCTCCTCTTCCGAAAATAGCAATAGAAGAATTATTTACTATAAAATAGGCTTTTACAATAAATTTCGCAACAACTGGGAAAAAATTGATTGCGTTTGACATTTGTGTAGAATAGATTATTGATAGAGAATGTTGGAGAGGGTTTAATTTTTGAAAAATCTCTAACAACTCAATAATGAAGGTTGTCTCTTCGATGGTTGCGCGTACGCCGTGACCCACCTCCGGGTGGTAGCGAAAGCAAAATACCGGAAGCGGCTGTAAAAACCCTTTACCGTAAGGAATTGAGGAGTTTTTTCAAACAAATTTCCCTCTCCATTTTATTTTAAACTTATAATCTGACGTCCGAGCGCGATTTCTCACAAAATATCAATTAGATGCATTAACAATATGGCGGTGGAAATTACCCTGTCTGCATTGCTTAGGAGCAAACCCTGTCGTCATAATCAAGCTTATGATTTGATAATCATCTGAAGTTTTTTCTCAAGCTTGGCAGATTCATCATTGGAATTGGTTAAGACCAGAAAAAATTCATATCCGGTTGAAAGAAGATATAATCTCCCCTGTTCAATCGCATATACTCCCTCTTCCCTCTTTCCCCCAGGAAGTTGCTGAAAGATATCTATGAGCTCATGAAGATTTTTAAATATAGCCGAAAATTTCTTTTTAAAATCAGAGGAAGGACTATCGAAATCAATTGTGCCATTGCTGTCTATCCGAAATACCTTTTCCACAAAATCGATGCTATTAAGTTTATCGGTAATTGTTTTGGGTATATTGGGAGAAGCGGACGGTTCCTGTCTCTGGAGGTAGGTCATAAAATTATCGTTGTCAACAATCTGAATGACTTCAACATGCTGTTTACGAAGTAGCCCTTCAACCTTGAACATCTCTTCTTGAGATGCAATCGGCAAGCCCAATTCCTGCTCAATTTTATGAATGACTCGACCGCGGGAGAAAACCGTCGTGGTAATCTTCGGTTCGGGCCGACAAGCATATTCGGTCTGTATTTGCAATTCGGCGGAACCTCTTAAAATCCGAGAGGTTCGACCTGTTGGAATATAGTTTGCCATAATCATATAATTTAGGGCGGTTTCATTTAAAGCCGCCCTAAAATTATATCGGCAGAATTAACATTTTGAATAACCGCAACTTCGGCAAACAAGACAGCCGCCATCATGTTCTATGCGGGCTTTACAGTCAGGGCAAAATTCTTCGGAGAGATCGAGTTCCTTTTCGATTTTTCTGCCATTGCCGAAATGCTTATGAAGAACCTGAGCGATTGCATCAGGTATTGATGAAATTAATCCGCCATTTCCAAAAACAGGCGAGGAGCCACCTATTCCTTTTAATTGTTCAATAACCATCTCAACCGGAACTCCGGAGCGCAAGGTGAGCGAAATAAGCCGACAGATAGCTTCGGTATCTGCCATGGTCGAATACCCCGATTTCCCTATCTGAGCAAAAATCTCAAACGGCTTCCCGTCAAGCATATTTACCGTTACATAAAGATTGCCATATCCGGTCTTAATTTTTTGGGTGATTCCTGTCAGAGTCTCCGGACGATCCTTCACCCTCGCCGTCGTTTCAGTTTTGCCCGGTTCAGCTCCTTTCGCGGTGGCTCCGGTTGATAATACCTGCTCGGCCCGGCTTCCATCACGATAAATCGTTATTCCTTTGCAACCGAGTTTATAAGCCAGCATATAGGCTGTCCTGACATCATCAACACTTGCCTCATTGGGAAGATTGATGGTTTTGGAAACGGCATTGTCGGTATATTTTTGAAAGGCGGCCTGCATCCTGACATGCCATTCCGGCGAAACATCATGCGATGTTACAAATATCCGTTTGACATCGTCGGGAATTTCTTCAAATTCCATGATGGAATTGGATTGAGCAATTTTTTCCATCAACTCCTGAGAATAAAATCCTCGAGATTTGGCAATTCTCTCAAAATATGGATTAACCTCCAGCATTCTTGTTTTATCCATCACTGTCCGAACATAAGAGATCGCAAACAAAGGCTCGACACCGGATGAACAGGAGGCGATAATCGAAATTGTTCCGGTTGGAGCAATTGTCGTTACAGTTGAGTTTCGCATTCTTGAACCAACTCCGTCACGGAAAAATATCGATCTTTCCCAATCAGGGAAAACCCCTCTTTTTGATGCAAGACGCTGGGATTCATCATGTCCCACATTTTTTATTCGGGACATCAACCTTTCGGCAAGCTCAAGAGCCTCCTCCGAATTATAGGGAATGCCGAGAAGAATCAGAAAATCGGCCCATCCCATCAGACCAAGTCCAATCTTTCGATTCTGTTTGGTATGGTAATCAATCTCAGGCAGAGGGTATTTATTGGCTTCTATGACATTATCAAGGAAATGCACCGACAGACGAACAAGTTTATCCAATTTCTCCCAATCAATTTCATAACGTGAGAGCTCACGTGGGGCAGAAAAATCAACCACAGCCCGAACCATTTTGCTTAAATTAATCGAGCCCAAATTACAGCTTTCGTATGGAAGTAGCGGTTGTTCACCACAGGGATTGGTTGATTCATAAAGCCCAATTTTGGATACAGGATTTCCTTCATTCATCCGGTCGATAAACATAACACCAGGCTCACCGGTTTTATGGGCATGGTCAATAATTTTATCCAATACTTCGCGGGCATTAAGATAAGCCGGTTTGCCGTCTTTCATGTGAACCGAACCGGTGCGGGGGTCAATTAATTCATATTTGCCGCCTGCATCAACCGCACGCATAAAGGCATCGGTAATCGCAACCGAAATATTGAAATTGGTCAATTCGCTTAAGTCATCTTTACAGGAAATAAAATCAAGAATATCCAGATGATCAACTCGCAGAATACCCATATTGGCGCCGCGCCTTGTTCCACCCTGTTTGACCGCCTCTGTGGCGGAATTAATAACCCGCATAAATGAAATAGGTCCAGACGCTACACCTGATGTCGATGCCACCACCGAATCCCTCGGTCTCAAACGAGAAAAGGCAAATCCGGTTCCACCGCCTGATTTATGAATAAGGGCAGTATGTTTAACAGCATCAAATATCGATTCCATTGAATCATCAATCGGCAACACAAAACATGCCGAAAGCTGGCCCAAAGGACGACCGGCGTTCATTAAGGTCGGTGAATTGGGCATGAACTCCAATTTATACATCATGTCATAGAACTTGTCCTCAATTTCTTTGATTTCCTCTGCCGGATGCCCATAGTTTTTATCCGGCTCAGCAATGGCATGTGCCACGCGCCGGAAAAGCCCTTCTGGAGTTTCAACAATTTTTCCCCTATCGTCCTTTTTTAGATAGCGACGCTCCAATACTTTAAGGGAGTTTTCGCTTAATTCTGGTCTCTTATCATCTTCCATGATGACCTCCTAAGACTCTATCAATGATGCAGAATTTGTTTCCCTATCGATGTGGAAGTCGTGAAACACAATTGACGCTTCCTTTTTCATAACTTCAAGCATTATAAGACATATATTCCTGATCTCCCAATGCGCCCGAGGATGACACCGTACCTGAAATATATGACGGAACTCTCTAAAATTGGCCGAAATCACAATTTCCGAAGTTGTTCCATTGGGCAAAATATAACGCGCATCCTCTTTTGGAATATCAGCCTTTACCATTTCCGAATAAAGCCTTTCGCATTCTGTCGCTAATTCCAAATATCGGCTTTTGAATTCGGTTTGTTCAATGGTCATCGGCAGGACAACATCATAATTTCTCACCTTGCCATATTCTACATATCGCTGTGATTCTTGTGATGGCGACATCAGACGATGCCTAACCAACTCATGGGTAAAAACTCGTGATCCTCCCTTGATGCGAAATGTTGCCATGGCATGCTCAAGAACTGAATGATGTCCTTTCCGTATTACCTTTTTTATCAGCTCCTCTGTTGATGAGGGCGGGTCATATCGGTGAAAGGATAGATAGCATGTCCGGCATGCCAATTCAATCACCTGCTCTGCATTGGGTGTGATTGACATCAATTCTACCGATGGCTTGGCCACTATTTTTTCGAGCATTTCACTCACCTGATTGATATTTACATTACCCATCCTAATCTAACCTTTTATCATTCCTTTGGTGTCACTTTTTTCAATATTTCGGCTTAGCAGAGACAAAAACACACCGTTTCCCATTCAATATGAGAGTGCATCTCTAAGCCCTTCATCAATTTACCATTGCGACCCCGATATTTGGCAGGTCGTCTCTGCCGCCTTCTCTGGCCGGCGCATACTTTACGAAAATCTCCAAAAAGTGTCAATATAAAATTAGAAAATATTAAAAAATAATCACAATATATTGTATTACAACGCCTTGTAATGGCTCTATTTTGTATTTTATCATAAATAATAACATCAGGCGCCTGGAATGATGATATTTCCGGTTTGTGCCATCAAAAGTCAATTTGGGCTCAAATTGCTGATTTAATCCTTAAGATAAGAATAGATGAAACTCCCGACCTTCATTCCTTGTCAAATCTATTATGAGAATAATTGAGAATGCCGATTCCAAACTGACTTCATCTACATTTGCTATGACCAAAAATGCCTTGACACATATCAAATATTTATGATAATTTCCTCAGGAAATAATTTGCTATCAATAATTTTATAAGAAGATATGATAAAATATATAAATTAGAGAGGCTTTCGCATAAATGAAACTAAGCAGTTCTGAAAAAAACGGAGTGGCTATTTTGGAGCCCAAAGGAAAAATTATGGGCGGACCGGATGCCACTATTTTACATGACAAACTCCACGAATTTATTGAAAATGGAATTAGAAAAGTGGTTATCGATATGGGTCAAGTGGAATGGATGAATTCCACCGGCTTGGGAATATTGATATCCGGTTTGACAACGCTTAGAAATAATCAGGGAGAATTAAAACTGGCCAATGTTACGGGAAAAATTCAATCTCTCTTGACCATAACAAAATTGATTACAGTATTTGAAGCATTCGATTCCGTTGAGGATGCAGTTAAATCCTTCAAGGCATAATAATTCAGTGGAATAATTATTATGGGTGGGTTGTATCTGCGGCCTGCCCTTTTTTTTGAATGGAATAAACATGAAAAAGCCAACCATAATCGAAAACACAATTAAAATCCCATCGTCGCAAGAATATCTTCCCGATGTTGATAGCTTTCTTGAAGGTATTCTTCGAGGGTATGGTATCGAGGAATCATTAATTGCGGATATTGCCATTTCCGTAACAGAGATGGTTAATAATGGCATTATTCATGGAAACAAATCTGACATAAACAAAGAAGTTGCTGTCTCAATTCTCTATAAAAATTCAGTGCTTGAAATAACCATAATTGATCAGGGTGAGGGATTCAATCCCAATGGCATTGAAAATCCGATTGATGATAGAAATTTGCTTCGCGAAGTGGGCAGGGGGATTTTCATCGTCAATTCCCTGATGGATGATGTCAGATTTGATGTCCAATACAGCAAAGGAACCCGGGTCATATTAAGTAAACATCTATAAAGGCTCGCGGAAGATTCTAAAGATGGATTTCCTTCAGTCTATCATAACTGCAATTTATTTCGCCTTTGGCGGCGGACTTTTATTTCTGGCCTATACCATAATAAAAACCCGCTTTGCCAATCGGCTGAACAGAATCACCGGCATAATGATATTCTTCGCAGGTCTCGGGCCGATATTTATTGCTCTTGGCAGTATTATCAGTCCAAATGTGTCATCAGATGCCCCTTTTGAATCTTCACTTATACATAATCTACTTTATATCTGGGAACTTTTCTTTCCTTCATTCTTGCTATTTTCATGGGTTTTCCCGGTCGATCGTCTATCCATGAGAAAATTCTGGAGATTAAGATACCTGATATTCCTTCCGCATATCTTTCATATTCTGCTCGTGATTGCCTTCCGCAATCCTGAAAAATTGCTTAATTTTCTGGATGTTGGTTCAGGGGAAGGATTTGTATCATTAATCCTCGGGCCGATTTCCTATTTACTCAAATTTATCATTTTGGGGTTTAGCCTCCTATTGCATTCTCAGGAGACTTTATTTGCCACAATAAATCTTATTTATGCCCTGACCGCGGCCTATTTTATAATCCGAGGACGGAAACTCGTTGCCAATATTTTGCTGAGGAATCAAATCTCCATCATAATTTGGGGAATTTTAATAGCCATTGGGCTTTATATCATTGCCTTTCTAATTCCCGAAATGTTCTCCATGGAAATACCTGCGCTTCTTCAAACTGTAATCTTGATTGTCGCTCTTCTTGCCGGCGGCAGTTCTATTGGATGGTCAATTATAAAATATCAATTTCTTGATATCAGCCTCATAGTAAGGCAATCCTTGGTCTATACTATTTCTTCAGGTATCCTTGTCGGTCTTTATATTTTGATTTTTGGTCAAATTGATGAAATCATAACGGCAACCTTCGGTTCCAAAACCAATATTGTGAATATCGCCTTTATTATTTTAGCTTTGGTTCTTTTTCAGCCGATTAACTCCCAACTCGACAATTTGATTCAAAAGCTCTTTCTGAAAAATAGAACTGATTATCGCAATATCATGGAAATACTATCAAGGAGGCTTATATCAGTATTTGAACCCGATCAAATAAGGGCTATGATCGAAAAAACCCTTACTTCTACTCTACTCGTCGAAAAAATATATTTTATACTATTCGATGATACTCTAAATGAATATGCCTTGCTTCCCTCCCATGATTATCCTAAGAAACTTGTCATTAGCCGGGATGATCTCTTATTGGGCGGTGTCGGTCAACTTGAGGCTCCATCAGTTATTGCGCGGCTGGCCGAATATCGCGAAGGAAGCCGACTATCCGAAGAAATGGATAAAAGGCATATTGAGCTGATACTCCCCCTGAAGGATGCCAACCATTTGCTCGGTTTTTTAGCCCTGACACAAAAGGCTTCCGGATTCCGTTACAGCGCTGAGGATATTACCATGCTGGGCGTCATCTCAAACCAACTGGTAACGGTACTTACTAATTCCAGATTGTACGCCGACTCGCTTGAAAAACAGCGCCTTGATGAAGAAATCTCAATGGCTCGCCAAATTCAACTTGACCTGCTACCCAAATGTCCTCCGCATTCCGAGCTTTTCAATATTTGCGCTTATTCTCTACCTTCAAGAACAATCGGCGGCGACTTTTATGATTTCATACCCAAAAATGATGGCGCCTTTGGTATTGTGATAGCTGATGCCTCCGGCAAAGGAATGCCGGCCGCCCTTTTGGTCACCCAGATTCAAGCAATGATGCGATCCGAGGTCGGCAATAATATGGAAATCTCAAAAGCGCTATATAATGTCAACCGGCATGTCGTGGCAACAACATCTGCGGAAAGATTTGTAACTCTATTTTATGGTGAGTTCAATCCGGCCACTCTTGATTTCAATTATGCCAACGCCGGACATAACTACCCGATCTTGGTTAGAGCAGATGGCTCCCATGAATTGCTCACCAAGGGCGGAATTTTGCTGGGGGCATTTCCGGAAGCGAAATATGACAAGGAATCTGTTAAACTTCTCAAGGATGATTTGATCTTCTTCTATACTGATGGACTATCTGAAGCCCAAAATCAAAAAGATGAAGAATTTGGCGAGAAACGAATTTTGGAATATATTGTAAAAAATAGAGAAAGAACACCGGCGGATATTGTTGAGGGAATTTTGGCTGATGTCAGGCGATTTGATCAGACTGAGCCGCCTCGTGATGATACGACTTTGGTTATTATGAAAATTACACAAGGATTCTAAATATGGAAAATAAATTATTTAACGAAACCCGTCTTATTGAAAGAAAAAATAATTTCTCCGGTTATAGATTCTGTCCTTTGTGTAGTCATGAACTCGAAAAACATGTTCTTGATGGCAAGACAAGATTGAAATGTTCAAATTCCTTGTGTGATTTTATATATTATCACAATCCCGTGCCTGCCGCCGGCGCTATTGTCATTAAAGACAGCAAAATTCTACTGGTCAAGCGGGCTGTGCCTCCCCGGAAAGGATGGTGGTGTTTCCCTGCCGGATTTATGGAATGGTCGGAAAATCCCAGTATCACTGCGGTCAGGGAGGTAGAGGAAGAGACTGGGTTAAAAATCAAATTGGAATCTTTATTTGAGATCTATTCGGGCGAGGATGACCCTCGCACCAACGCCCTATTAATTCTATATGTTGCTTCGGTTATTGATGGTCAACTTAAGGCCGGCGACGACGCTGATGAAGCTATTTTTTTTGATTTCAATAAAATTCCTCAAAATATCGCCTTCATTTCCCATAGACAAGCTTTGAAGGATTATCAGGAGCGATTTCTGAATAAGACCTAAGCGAAACTTTTTGATGCAATCCCCGTTTAATTTACATATAAATAAATATGAATATTTACGCCAAAAAACCGGAGGGAATTTAAAATGGCATTCAAGACCGCCATTAATTTGCTTTTCATTATTCTCTTCTTGATTACACCATTACTTGGCGCTGAACCGCCTAAAGATTCGTTGAGACCCGAGCCGGAGGACTTTTTGATTAGGATTGCGGTTGAGAACAAGGAAGTTACTTTAACAATGGCAGGCGATGATTTTGTTCGAACCGTTGCTCTCGAAGGCGGAAATATTAAAAAAACGCCCGACGAAATACTGATTAACGGCAAATTATTTTTAAATAGGGACGGTTTTGTCATCGGTGAGCAACCCTACCCCCTTGATTCCATAGATAAAATCAGGATGGTTATTGGAAACAACAGCAATAGCGAAATTTATTTTTACAAGAAGACATCGGCTACTCAAAAAAGATATCGCAGTAAAAAGCAGAATGAAATTTCCGTGTTGCAAAATATTGTGATTGCTAAAGACCAATTTGTCAGAGGTTCCGTTATTAGCTTTTGGGCAGATATAAATGTCGATGGCGAAATCAATGAGGATGTAATTGCCATATACGGAAATATTCAAATCGGCGACAATGCCGTTATCAGGGGAAATGTTATTTCCATAAATGGAAAAATCGATGTCTCCAAAAAGGCCAGTATATATGGCTCTATGCAAAGTTCCTTGAAAAAAAATAAATTCAGGTTTGATAAATGGAAAAAATGGTCCCGCAAAGACAGATCCTTTTCTCCAATTGTGAAATTCCATTATAATCGGATTGACGGAGCCTCACCATTTTTGGGCGTGA
>JAGVEJ010000232.1 GCA_020058225.1 Candidatus Zixiibacteriota bacterium
GATATGTTTATCATGGCCGGTGACTCGCCGCTCTAATTCGTCAAGCTTGCCCGAAATTTCTTTATGGGTGAGCAGGTACTCTCTCATTCTGACAAAGGCTCGGACAATAAAAATGCTGGCCTCGATGGCGCGGGGCGAGTTGATCACGCTTGCCAGCATTATCGCGCCATGTTCGGTGAAGGCATAAGGAAGATATCGCCGTCCGCCATGGCCCATCTTTGAGGTCGCAAATTGCGACCTCAAAGACTCGGCTTCATTCTCCGTAAGACGAAACATAAAATCATCCGGAAATCGATTCTTGTTGCGCTTTGCCTGTTCGTTGAGACGTTTGGTAGTGACACCATAAATATCGGCCAGGTCGCTATCGAGCATTATTTTTTGACCGCGGATGGTCAGTATCAGATTTTCGACTTTTGACAATGGAATCGGTGATAAGGCTGATTTCATAACATATATCCCCTTTGGTTTGTCGTAATATAATGGCGTATTGTCTATTTGGGAATCGCAAATTACGATGTGGGAAAAAGGAAAAGCTATAGTAGGTTGAAACTCTTACGGTTCCGATATTATTCCTTCCCCACAAAATCACTACAACTTTGATGGTAAATCCGACCCCAAGCATATATATGAAGGGATATGAATTTTATTTTGCTAAAAAGGACAAAACAAAAAATTAAAAAACGAACCCATTTCCGCATAACTCATTTATAAATAATCAGTTCCAAATGGGTTCGTTTTATTGATAGTCTCGCTTGGCGCCCAGCCCGAATATTCCATTTTGGCATGACAGTATAATTTGAGGGCGCCATTCAGAATTATCTATCACTATTATTTGCTGTTGGTGCGGTGGAAGCCGATGCGGCGTTTGCTTTTTTCCGGAGGGGTCATCAGTTGGCGGATGGCGTCAAATACAACCTTGAATTGAGAATCATATTTTTTCTCAAGAGTATCAAGCTTTTTCGCCAATTCGATATGTGTGGAAAGAAGTTGACGGAGTTTTACAAAGGCTCTTATGATTTCAATGTTGACCCTTATAGCTCTCTCGCTATTGAGGACGCTTGAAAGCATGGCGACGCCCTGTTCGGTAAAAGCATAGGGTCTGTACCTTCGCCCGCCCCATGATTTTGAGGCGCCAAAATGGTACCTCAAGTCGGCAAATTCCTCTATGGTCAACTGAAACATGAAATCATCCGGAAAACGGGTAAGGTTTCTTTTTACCGCCCTGATTAGCGTTTTGGTTTCTACTCCGTATAAAGACGCCAGATCACTATCAAGCATAATATTCTGATTTCGAATGCGTAATATTTGATTCTCAATTTTTGTATTAATCATTAAAGACCCTCTTTGTTCCATATAATCAAATATATCCTATAAATTCAATGGGTCAAGATCGAACTATAATAGGGGAATGTCAAAATCGTAAGGGATTTTCAAAGCGCGGTCAGTCCGCCGCCGCGGATTTCTGACCAAAATATAGCGTGCGCGGCAGATGCCCACAATAATAACCTACTACTTGCCGTGCCGTGTTGTAAAGATGCACGGCACGCCGTGCAACTACGATTCAAAGATAGTCATTCCTCTCTTTATAGGGTTGCCCCATAGAAATGTCAGGAAGGGGTTCCTGACATCGCGGAATAATTCTTTGTGGGGCAATAGGCGCAGGTTCACACGCTCCCAATAGAATTGGGGTCGCAAGAACCGGCGCAACTATATAAATCCGGAGCGCCCGTACGATTCTAAATGGAGAAATTATTCTTCGAATAGGTTAGGCTGATTTTCTTGGTCAAGCTGAACGCCCAAGTGTTTGCAGGCGTCGTTTGAAACCATGCGGCCGCGGCGGGTACGCTGGAGAAATCCGATTTTGAGAAGATACGGTTCGACCATATCGACCAGCGTGTCGATTTCTTCATTGAGCGTCGCGCCCAAGGCTTCGATGCCGACCGGGCCGCCTTGATAATAATCAATAATCACCTTCAGAAATTTCCGATCAAGGTTATCCAGACCGATGGTATCAATCCCTTCCGCAGAAAGCGCCTTTTGAGCAATGTCGAGGTCGATATGGCCATCGCCCTTGACGGTGGCAAAATCGCGGACGCGACGTAATAGACGATTGGCGACGCGAGGCGTTCCTCGAGAGCGGAGGGATATCTCATTGGCGGAATCATCGCTTATGGCAACCTCAAGCAATTTGGCTGAGCGGATGACAATTTCCTTTAATTCATCGGCGGGATAGAAATCGATATGATAGTACAAACCAAAGCGGTCTCTCAACGGCGGTGAAAGCAATCCGGCGCGGGTGGTGGCGCCGATAAGAGTAAATCTTTTAAGAGGAATATTTATGACTTTGGCAAAAGCGCCTTTATCAACCACGAAATCAACCTTGAAATCCTCCATTGCCGGATAGATAAATTCCTCAATGGTGGGCGAGAGACGATGGATTTCATCTATGAAAAGAATATCTTTTTCACCGAGATTGGTAAGTATTCCCATCAGGTCACCGGTGCGGCTTAGGGATGGCCCTGATGTTGCCACCAGACGGCTCTTCATTTCATTGGCGATAATATGCGCCAGCGTGGTTTTGCCCAGCCCCGGGGGGCCGTAGAATAAAATATGCTCACATGCTTCATTGCGCCTTTTGGCGGCTTCGAGAGACACTTTAAGCTTATCCTTTAGCTTTCTCTGGCCAATATATTCATTAAGGAGCTTCGGCCGGAGTGAGAGAATAAAAGATTCCTCTTCCGGAGAGGAGGCTTCACCTGAAATAATTCTTTCGCGACTCAATTGCTACCTCGGCGTGATAAGGCTTCCTGATTGAATATAGCGGAAATTAGTTTTTCTGCCGAATCAATTTTTGGGTTAGCTCGGAACGCATTATCGACCATCTTTTCGGCCTCGGGGCGTTTATATTGGAGCTGGAGCAAGACTTCGACAGCCTCCAGTATGAAATGAGCCTTATCTTTTGATGGCACGGTTAACGGTTGTTCCTCTTTGGAGAGGGCGAACCGGGCCATTTTGCCGTTTAATTCGGCTATGACTTTGTCGGCAAGACGGTGGCCTATTCCGGGCAGGCGCGCCAGCGTGGCGGTATCTTTGGTTTCAATGGCAGTAGCAATTTCGCGAATGGGTAGTGTCAATGAGCGTAGAGCCTTTTTTATGCCAAGCCCGGAAACAGTGGTGAAGAGCAAGAAGAATTCCTTATCGACGAGATTGGTAAATCCGACCAGACGGGGATAATGATAACTTTTTTTGTCGCCGGCTTCGATATAGTTAATGGTATGTAGAGTGATTGGCCCGTCGGATGCGAGAGCATCTTTTAGTCTGTTCTGCAATCCGGTGGGAATCATCAATTCATAGTATAAGCCATTGAGTTCGAGAGTGACCTGTTCATCGGTTAGGCGGCTGATTTTGCCGGTTATTTGGGAGATCATCTTTTGGCTCCCTTTCCCAGCAAGGCATTATGATGGCACAGAGCCGCCGCCATGGCATCGGCCGTATCGGCAGAGCTGAATTCACTTAACCCCAGAAGGGTACGAATCATTTTTTGCACTTGAATTTTGGTGGCGCGGCCATTTCCGGTCAGAGATTTTTTAATACGAGTTGATGCATACGAGACAATCGACACGTTGCACAAGGCCGCTTGAAGAAATATCATACCGCGGGCATGTCCCATAATTATGGCCGTTTTAGGGTGTACATAATGGGAGTAAAGTTCCTCGATGGCAATATAATCCGGTTTGAATTGTTTGATAATTTTTCCAGCTTCCGAAAACAATTCCGCAAGCTTTTTATCGAAGGCCTTGATCCCTTCGGTTTTAATAATTCCGGCTTCAATTACCCGAGCGTTATGGCCTTTTGATTCCAGAACGCTATATCCGGTAATGTGCAATCCCGGGTCGATGCCGACAATTATCATTTTAGAAACCGAATTTCAATAAAGCGCACTAACCCACCAGTTTGGCCATAATGGTATCATCAATGTCAAAGTTGGCGAACACTTTCTGGACATCATCATGCTCTTCCAGCGTTTCATATAGCTTGAGCATTGTTTCCGCCTGTTTTTCGTCAAGCTTGATGGTATTCTGGGGGACAAGCGTCGTTTCCGCGGAAGTTACAGGTATGGATTTTTTTTCTATGACGCCGCGAATTTTCTCCAAATCGTTAGGGGGAGTAATGATTTCATAAACATCCCCTTGATTAGTCATATCGGAAGCTCCGGCATCAAGGGCGATTTCCATCATAGAGTCTTCGTCGCAAACCGAGGTGGCGATATTGATGATGCCTTTTTTGTCAAACATCCATGAGACACAGCCATTTTCACCCAGATTGCCATTGAATCGGGAAAATATGTGGCGGAGTTCGGAGACGGTGCGGTTTTTATTATCGGTCATGGCATTGATAAAGACTGCAACGCCGGCCGGGCCGTAACCTTCATAGGTAATTTCTTCATAAGTAACTCCGGGCAATTCGCCGGTTCCTTTTTGAATTGCTTTTTTGATATTATCCGCCGGCATATTGGCGGCCTTGGCAATAGCGACGGCAGTTCGCAAACGCGGGTTACCCTCAGGATCGCCGCCTCCCTGACGGGCCGCCACCGTGATTTCTTTGATAAGCCTGGTAAACGTCCGCCCGCGTTCGGCGTCAAGCTTACCTTTTTTCCGCTTAATGGTCGCCCATTTTGAGTGGCCGGACATGGCATTCCTCCAGATATTTGGTTTTATATTTTCTGTCTAATTTTAACATCTTTGTCGTCTCTTGGCAAGGGGATTATGATAAATCGTAGCCTATATTGAATTCCTCGTCATAGGAAATAATGGCCTAATGTGGTGTCTCCAACGGATCTTTACATCTATCTAATGGTTGCGTTAGGTCCTAATTCTCCCCGAATTTGTTGGGGAGAATGAGACCTGATGCATTCGTTTGCCATAAATAAAGTTGTCGGGTCTCACCCCGAATCGCAAAGCGAATCGGGATTAGGACCCGACAAAACTTGAAATTTATTTTTGGGACACCACA
>JAGVEJ010000033.1 GCA_020058225.1 Candidatus Zixiibacteriota bacterium
AAAAAGTCTCAAGCCCTGCGCCGTAGGGAGTCTCTCCCTACGGAATTCCGTCAGGAAGGGATTCCTGACGGCGCATTTGTAGGGTTTTTCAACAAGCCCAATATATATGAAGGGATATGAATTGCATTTACCAAACTTGTCCCGATCGAAATCGGGAAAAAGGACAAAACGAAAAATAAAAAAACGAACCCATTTTATCTAACCCACTCATTATCAAATAGATATCAATTTCAAAAATGGCTTCGTTCCGGCAAAAGAGCATCACGAATAATAATCCACTCCTTGCCCGCCAAAATTATGGCTCTGATTGGAAATCTATCCCTCGCCCGGTTATAGTGCGCCAGAATTCTGAAAGAAATCCCCAACCCAACCCAATATGTATTGTGGGATAAATGGCAGGCAGAATTGGAAAGTATTTTATTCCGTTTCTTAAAGACAAATAAATTGAGCTTGCAACCACGACGCCCACATAAAGAGTCAATAATATCAAGAAAAGAGCAAAAATAATGTTGGAAATAATAGACAATAATCCAATAAGCGGCACGCCCAGAGTAAACAATGACGGTAGCAAAGTCCCAATAGACAAGGTTGCTGGATGCTTACGCCATAGCCGAAACCGCCCCTTCCCGTAGCGGCTCATTTGCAAAAATAACCCTTTTAGTGAATTTCGAGGATAATAATATACGGCCAGCTTCATTGAAGTGAAAGACATGTATCCCGACTTAGCCAAGCGGTAGTTCAATTCAACATCTTCACAGGCATCAAAACGTTCATCGTAAAGCCCAAATTCCTCAAATATTTCTTTCTTATATGATGCGCCGGAGCTGGTTGGGGCAACATATTTATCTTCATTGGTATATATGGTCGAATCCAGACCATGCCCTATGGTTGACTTTCTTGCCAATGCCACCGCTTGTTGAAATATGGTATTATCCGGCGTTTCCAAAAATTGCGGTCGGCTTAGTACCGAAACTTCCTTTTCCGCCATAAGCAGGGCCGTATTTTTAATCAGCTGGTCATTATCTATATGGGTATGCCCATCAATGAAAACAATGATTTCTCCAGTGGCATTTCTTATTCCAATATTTCGCCCTCCCGATGCCAATCCAACCGGATTATGAAAAACTTTTACCCTTTTCTCTTTGGAGGCCATTGCCGAGACAATATCAAAAGAACCATCTTCAGAATCACCACAGGCGGTAATTATTTCAATCTTTTCTGCGGGATAATCCTGTCCTAAAATTCGTTCAATGGTCGAGGCAATAAATTTCGCCTCATTTTTGATTGGAATTATAACCGTGATTTTGGGGAAAGTGTTTCTATTGATCTGCATGGTTTTCTTGTGGCCAGACAGGGCGAAAGTCTGAGATTTTATTTATCGTTCTATCAAGGCTGGGTGACGATTTTCTGGCATCTTCCGGATTCCAACGGAAGTTGACGAATTCAGATAAAATTGCATTATATTCTGGTCCGATTCTGGCAGTACTTGATGGCTCCGGCACAATGGCGCTCCTTATCGCTCGCTTGCGGCATCTTTTGCTAAGCTGAATTAATGTGTTTTTTGGATCTCTTAATTCATCGGGATAGACCGGGATTCTGTTGAGATTTAACCCTAGAAATTTAGAGAAGCCTTTTCGATCGGCCAAGAGCCATGCCTCTACCTCCCTGACCGCAATCCGAAACAGCAGATTATTGTGGCTTGGCGCAGGTAGCCACTCTTTTACCAATAATGGAGGACATTCAGCCATATCAAGATCCGCCAAAATGAAAAATGGCATCCCCTTCGCCGCATTATTAAATCCACCTATTTTCTGTTTCAGATATCCAATGCCCTTCTTGCCATAACAAGCGCTCACGGACAAGGGGAGGTTATACCTTACTATTATAGATCTCAGAACTGCCTCGCTCAGATCATCTTCAACGGCAATGGCTATTATAACGGGTCTAGACATTAAACAGATTTAATTGATTTGCATCGGCAGGCTCGATTCTTGGTATGACGGCGTCGGCGATACTAAAACCGGCTTCAAGCAAATCCCTGACTTCTTTGACTTCTGAGGCTCTTTGCACTTTGGTACCTTCGACGCTGGGGGAAAGCATCAGCACTTCTTCTCCCCCAATGCCCATATCGGAAAGCAAATCGGCGCTGTGCGTGCTAATTACAACTTGCTTGTTTTTTTTCTTCTGAATTCTTGAAATCAGCGCTGGCAGTCTTCTAACAATGCCGGAATGAAGAGACAATTCGGGCTCTTCCAAAAGCAGGAGTGAATCATTTTTTTGCATTGCCCATAGAAAACCGATTAATCTCAGTGTCCCATCTGAGAACTCCTCCTCTGATTGTTTTGCCCCTCTCTGTCTCCAATGCATATAGTTGGTCTCCAAATGAGGGATTCCTCTTTCGTCCTTTGTAAGCAGGAGCTCCTCGAACTGTGGGACGGCGATGCGCAACGCGCGCGCAATAACATTCAATCTGGCCTTTCTGGTCTTTTCGGGAGTCGTGGCAATATTTTCCAAAAAATTCCCTCCGAAAGGGTCATCCTTATTTGATGGCAACGAGAAGATTTCCGGATGCCTCAACAGTTGGGGCACTAGATGTGAATAATGAATCAACTCAAAAAATCGGGTGATATCTCTAAATTCAAAATTGGCATTAATCTGTTCAAGATGCGTTTGGGTAAGCCGCAGGTAATCGTTTCTATCCTCGGCATTTGGTCTTTCCAAGACAAGTAGTTCATTTTTCCATACTTTTTCATATGCGAGGATGGGTAATCTAAATCCCCGTGTTTCCTGCTTTATGCCAATAGAGTATTTCCAAATATTACTATCAGAACCATTGTCGCCGGTAAGAGATACTGCTAATTCTATATTTGGGTCCTGCCGTGCGGCAAGACAGCGAATCTTTGAAATGCCGCCGCGATCGCTCACCGCTTTCTGCAAACCGCCGCCAGCCCGTGCAATATCCCTTAAAAAGCGAAGGGCATCCAGAAAATTCGATTTCCCGGACGCATTGGGGCCGACCAAAAAAACCCTTCGGCCAAGATTGGCATTGACGGAACGGAAATTTCTCCAATTCTTAAGAATAACCCGCGAAATAATCATTATTGTATAACCACAATTCTTAAAATGGCTTTATTTAATATAGACATCTGGTGAAAGTCGTGCAACCAATTAATAATTCATCCATCATGATCTCTCTATTAAAAATTACACCACTATCGTCTCTTGTCGCCCGGGGCCTGTGGAGACCAAAGAAATCTCCGCTCCGAGCTCATGTGCGATGTAATCCAGATATTTGCGTGCATTGGCAGGCAAATCACCAAATTTCGTCATACCGGTGGTAGAGCTTTTCCATCCATCAAATTCCATGTACACCGGTTCGACATTCCATAAATCGCCCAAATCCAATGGCGCTTGCTCTATCAATTGACCATTTAACCTATATGCGTTACAAATATTAATTTTATCAATATCATCAAGAACATCAAGCTTGGTAATGGCAAGCTTCTCTACTCCATTAATACGGCAGGCATGCCTCAAGGTAACCATGTCAAGCCATCCCGTTCGCCTTGGGCGACCGGTTGTTGCGCCAAACTCCCCACCGATAGTCTGAAGTTGCCGACCAATTTCATTCGTCAATTCGGTTGGAAAAGGACCGCTCCCAACTCTGGTTGTATATGCTTTCACTACTCCAACGACTTCATCTATCATCTTTGGCCCTATTCCAAGACCGGTCAGGGCGCCGCCAACGGTGGTATTGGACGATGTCGTAAAAGGATATGTCCCCAAATCAATATCAAGCATCGCCCCTTGAGCCCCCTCAAATAGAATCGATTTCCCTTCTTTTTTGTGCTTTTCCAGCTCATAGGAAACATCCGCTATTAGTGGCTTCATGATTGGGGAAATCTTCATTAGGTCTCGATATACTATTTCAATATTGGCGCGTATATCATCTGATTTATCGAAATATTCGGCCTTCAATTTTTTCTGCAATTCAAGCTTTTCCTGCAACCTTTGCTGATTGAACAGATCGCAAAACCGGATACCGCATCTATCAACCTTATCTTTATATGCCGGACCTATACCCCGGAGGGTGGTTCCAATGCTACTTCCGCTCCGTTTTTTTTCTTCTATACCATCAATCAATTTATGATATGGCAAAACCAGATTTGTCGCCGACGAGATAAACAACCTGCCGGCACAGCTGATTCCTTCATTCTTGAGGAATTCCATCTCCTCAATTAATCCAAAGGGATCAAGTACCACCCCGTTGCCAATATAACAATATTTCCCCTGATGTATTATTCCGGAAGGCACAAGATGCAGAATAAATTTCTTCCCGGCGGCAATAATGGTGTGACCGGCATTTGCCCCACCCTGAAAACGGGCGATTATATCAGCCCTTTCGGCAAGAAGATCAACAATCTTTCCCTTCCCCTCATCACCCCATTGACATCCGATTACTATTATATTTTTACCCATTCCCATGCTCCAAGAAAATTATTTCAACATGATTTCACAAGTGATTCTATCCAACCAAGCAATTCGGCTTTTCCAATTCCGGCGATATCCGAAAAGGGTATTGGCTTGACCTTGAAAATTTTCTCAATTTGTCGCATTTTTTGAAGTAATTCGCTTTTGCTGATTTTATCCGCCTTGGTCAAGACAAAGACATATTTTTTCCCTTTTTCCTCCAGCCAATTTAACATCATCATATCCATTTCATTTGGTTCGCGACGGCTATCAAGCAAAAAAATAAATCCGCACAGGTTATTCACGCTATTGACGTAGTTATCCACAAGCTTTCCCCAATTCAGGCGGGCCTTTTCTGGAGCCTTGGCAAAACCATATCCTGGCAGGTCAACAAAATAATAGCGGTCATCAATTAGGAAAAAATTAATTGTCTGAGTTCTACCCGGAGTTTTAGATGTTCTGGCTAATTTATGATGCCCTACTAATCTATTAAGCAGGGTTGATTTACCGACATTGGACCGACCGGCGAATGCAAATTGGGGGATATTATCGGCCGGCAGTTGGTTAACATTGCTATATGAGCCGATAAATACCGCTTTTATTGGCATATCAATTCTTAATCATTGGTTTTAAGAAGATTATATGAATTTGAGCTTCGAAAACAAGGTCAATCTTTGGCGGATATTTTTTTATTTTTTTGCTTATCCCGAAGATGATTCCCAAATATTATTCTGATGGCCTCATCCACCTTCTTTATCGGTATCAAATTGAGCCCCTCAATAAGCTCCTTCGGCAATTCCGGAAGATCTTTCATATTTTTATGAGGGTAAATTATATTTATAATCCCTGAACGTTTGGCCGCCAGAAGTTTTTCGTTTAATCCCCCAATAGGCAGAATATCACCACTTAAAGTTATTTCGCCTGTCATGGCATAATCCGAGCTAATAGTCTTCTTGGTCAATGATGACAGAATTGCCAGTAATATAGTAATACCCGCCGATGGGCCATCTTTGGGAACTGCCCCTTCAGGAGCATGAACATGAATTTCCATTTTATCGAAGAAATCAGGTTTAAGGCCGAATTGGGAGGCGTGGCTTCTTATGTATGAAAGGGCCGCCGATGCTGATTCCTGCATAACAGTACCCAATTTCCCCGTTAGTGTGAGCTTTGATTGCCCCTTCATTAGGGTTACTTCAATGGGCAATACTTCCCCGCCAAATTCTGTCCAGGCCAAACCGACCGCATAACCGGGCTTTGGATTGGGTTGAATATCTGTTGATATGTAAATCTTAGCGCCCAAAAATGATTCAAAATTTCTACCGGTAATAACAAATTTCTTTTTCTTTTCACCTTCTGCCAGTCTTTGGGCTATTTTTCGCATGATTGAGGCCAACTGGCGTTCCGCTTCTCTTACGCCTGATTCTTTGGTATAATATCTGATTATTTCTTTGAGCGCATCATCGCTGAATTCAGCATTTATTTTTTCAAGCCCCATTTCCTTTTTTAACTTCGGAATTAGATATCCCTTGATAATTCCGATTTTCTCATGCTCCAAATAGCCGGGTAGCCGAATTATCTCCATTCTATCGAGCAAAGCCTGTGGAATGCCCGACATTGAATTGGCAGTGGTTATAAAAAGAATCTGCGAAAGATCAAAATCAAGCTCCAAATAATTATCCGAGAAAGTAACATTTTGTTCCGGATCCAATACTTCAAGAAGGGCCGCGGCGGGGTCGCCTCGAAAATCGTTGCCGATTTTATCAACTTCATCTAATAGAAACACCGGATTGGCCGAGCCGGCCTTTTTAAGAGATTGTACTATTCGACCGGGCATCGAGCCGATATAAGTTCTTCGGTGTCCCCTGATTTCCGCCTCATCGTGAATCCCCCCCAATGACATTCGCACAAACCTTCTATCCAGGGAGCGCGCAATAGAACGCCCCATGGAGGTTTTTCCTACCCCCGGAGGTCCCACAAAGCATAAAATTGGGCCTTTTACCTTTCCAGCAATTTTCAATACGGCCAAATGCTCTAAAATGCGTTTTTTTGGCTTTTCGAGCCCAAAATGGTCAGTATCAAGAATTGACTTAACCTCCCTAAAATCACCCCTATCAACTGTAGTTGACTTCCACGGAAGCGCCAGCAACCATTCTATATAGCTTCTGACAACGGCTGATTCGGCAGAGTATGGATGCATTTTTGACAGACGTTTAATTTCATCTTCTGCCCTTTGTCTAACTTCTTGAGGAGCGGAAAACGCTTCCAATTTCTTTTGGAGATCCTCGACTTCGTTCCCGAATTCTTCTCCCTGCCCTAATTCTTCCTTGATTGCTCTCAGTTGTTCCTGAAGGTAAAATTCCTTTTGATTGCGAGACATCGATTCTCTAACAGTGCCATCAATGCGCTGTTCAATCTTTAAAATTTCAATTTCAGTGCGTAATATGTCGGAAATTTCCGCCATCTGTTCCTTGACCGTCTCCAGTTCCAAAATTTTCTGCTTGATATCCATTTTGAGAAGCAGATGAGCCGCAATTGTATCAACCAGTTTCTGATAATCGGTAATGCCGGAAATTGAATAGAGAACCTCCTCCGGAATTCGGCGATTCAAGCGGACATATTCAGAAAATGATTCCGTAATGGCCCGGGCCAAAGCCTCTGTCTCGCGGTCATTGGTCATAGCCGGCATCACCACTTGAAGACGTGTTGTGAAAAATCCCCCGGTCTTGTTGTAAGTCTTCATTTTGGCTCTAATTAGCCCTTCCACCAAGACCTTGATTGTGCTATTGGGGAGTTTCATGACCTGAAGAACCCGGGCAATAACTCCAACCGCATTTAGGTCCCTCAAATTGGGCATATCTATTTCAGGTGCCTTTTGGGCAACGAGGAAAACCTGCTTATCTAAAATCAGCGCTTCCTGTAAAGCTGATATCGTGAACTGCCTTCCTATTAGAAGCGGATATATCATATGCGGAAATATCACAATATCCCGTAATGGGATAACCGGAAGGCGGGTCTTTATTTCAATTTTTTCTTCGCTATGCTCAAGCTTCATTATTTTTTTCCTTGCCTACACCCAATCACTCCACTACAATGAATTTAATCAATTTCCCCGAAAAGTGGGCATTTTTTTCTAACATCAAATGGCACAAAATGTTTTATTGAAATCAATCTGCCGTCAAATTCATATTTTGGATTAAAAATAGGATTGCCAAATTCATAACATATATGGCAAAAAAATGTGGGATTTTATTAAATGATGATCCAAATAACAAGAAGCGGATTGTTGTGTCCGCTCCCCATTTTAAACTAATTCATTATTTACCAATAATTATTTCTTTTCGTACTTTGCTATCCCCTCTTTGTAGATATTGCCTCCGTGGCAATCCATGGCAACAATGGCCGGAAAATCTTTCACGGTCAATTTGCGGATAGCTTCAGCTCCAAGCTCTTCATAAGCAATCAATTCATTGCCGGTAATCGATTTGGCAATTAAGGCCGCCGCCCCGCCAACCGCTACAAAATAGACAGCCGTCTTTTCTTTCAATTTGGCGGCCACTTCCGGACCCATCTCCCCTTTGCCAATCATTCCCTTTAACCCGACTTCGATCATCCTTGGGGAATAGGCATTCATACGATATGAGGTCGTCGGTCCGGCGGAGCCAATCACTTTTCCCGGCTTTGCTGGTGACGGTCCTACAAAATAGATCATCTGTCCCTTGGGCTCAAAAGGAAGTTTTTCGCCTTTGTCAAGCAGATCCACCATTCGCTTATGGGCGGCATCCCGGGCGGTATATATATTGCCGGTAATAAGAACCTCATCTCCGATTTTTAGTCCTGCGACTATATCATCAGTCAGGGGTGTGTTTATTTTTTTCTTTTCTGACATTTTTCTATCTCCAAAAATCAATATTTATCTTATAAAATAACTTCTTTATGACGGGCGGCATGGCACTGCATATTTACCGCCACCGGCAGGCTTGCAATATGACAGGGATGGACTTCAATATGCACATCAAGCGCCGTGGTGGTGCCTCCCAATCCCTGAGGCCCGATTCCAAGTCTATTTATTTTCCCCAAAAGCTCTACCTCCAGATCAGCATAGAATTTATTCGGATGCCTATGTCCAATCTCGCGTAGTAGGGCTTTCTTGGCTAACATAGCACACTTTTCGAATGTCCCGCCTATGCCGATGCCAACTATTACAGGCGGGCATGGATTCCCGCCGGAACGTCTTACTCTATCAATCACAAAATCTTTTATTCCCTGAAGCCCCTCGGACGGCTTAAGCATTTTAATTTCAGACATATTCTCTGATCCGCCCCCCTTGGGAGCAATGGTTATTTTTATCTTATCACCCGGGACAATCTCGGTATGAATGACAGCCGGCGTGTTGTCGCCGGTATTTTTTCTTTCCAGCGGATCGCCAAGAATTGATTTGCGAAGGTACCCGTCTTTATAACCCTGACGTACTCCCTCATTAATGGCCGCATAAAAATCTCCACCGGTAATTTGCACTTCCTGTCCCAATTCGACAAAAAGCACTGCAAATCCGGTGTCTTGACACATTGGCGCCTGTTCGTTACGCGCTATCTTGGCATTTTCAAGCACCTGATCAAGAATCCCCTTGCCGACCGGCGATTCCTCCCGCTTTTTAAATTCTTCAATGGCATGCACCACATCTTCCCCAAGATCATAGGCGGCTTCCATTGAGATTTTCCGAACAGCCTGAATAATTGTATCAGTAATTATTTGACGCATAAGAAATTCTCCATCAAATTATATATAAAATAATAAATTCTATCATGTTCTATTATTTGGTTTGAGCATATAACTTTTTGACATTCTCCATTCTCTTAATTAAGGCCGGATGGTCATAAAACCAGAATTCGATTATTGCCGATGGCTCCGGATCGGAGAGATTGAACACCGAAAGTTTGTCAAAAGCCGTGGCGGCTTCATCGCCATTCACACCAGATAACTCCAGTCCGAATTTATCAGATTGATATTCAAAATACCTGCTGACTCCATTGCTGAACGGCTGAAAGACAAAACCAAATAAGGTGATAAATAGCATAACCAGGGGAAAACTCGCCACATCGCCCAGACTTGAGAAACCGAATCGTCGGCTCTGTTTATTTATAATTCCGCCCATGAATTTATCAGTCAGAAATCCGGCAATAAATATAAAAATGACGGCCATGAATAACCCATACCAGATATGATGCATCAAATAATGGCCGATTTCATGTCCCATAATGAACTTTAGTTCATTTACGGTGAAATTTTTGATAGTTGTATCATATAGTACAATCCGTTTGGTTCCAAATAAACCGGTAAAATAGGCATTTACTTTCGATGATTGTTTTGAAGCATCAACCTCAAAAACATCCGGATTATGAATCCCTGCTTTCTCAGCGAGCGCAACCATTTCGTGGGCAAGATTCTGATCTTTTATCGGTTCAAATTTATTAAAAAGAGGCGACACCACGACTGGTACGATAAGCATCATAAACGCAATAAACGGTATCGAGCCAACCGCAAAAAATAGCCACCATTTTTTGAATCTCTTGATAAGCCAGTATAATATCCAAACCACCGGCACACCGAAGACAAATCCGACCGCCAATGATTTCAGGGTATCCCCAAACCAGTCGCCGAAGGTCTGATTGGAAAAGCCATATTCATGCTCAATAATATATTCCCGGTAATAATCGAAAGGAAAACTAATGGCATATATAAAGATCATGAAAAACAACAGATAAAAAAGAACTGCCAGGAACTCTCTCTTAACCAAATTTCTGGCCCATTCTCTGAATTTGGAAGATAACCCGGTAAATAATACCAAGGCAAGAAGCGCAATATCTACAAAAAATTCAATAAAGCGCCAGCGATTGTTAAATTGAGAATATGAAATCAATAATGCTTTTCTCTCTGGTGGCATGGGGTAGATGAAATTTGAGTCAACAGATTCAGTTCCCGGCGATGAAACGGCAATAGAATCATTATTCCCAATAGTATTTTCTTGCGCAATTTGAATCATCAATGAGTCAGATATGGGATTTAAAGAATCGGCAATGCAGGTAGAGATAAATCCAGCCAAAATAATAAAAAGTAAAATCCATAAATGAATTTTCATTGCGCTCTCCCGCGAAAATAATTATGCAATAATACCCAATCACCGGCGGATTGTCAATATGACAAAATATTGCTTGACAATCACTATTAATTCATTACTTTATAATAAGTTAAGAGAATAACTTCCATCCTCGTTGGTCGGGGATGTTGCCTACCCTTTGCCGCTCTTAACCTCTTTTACTGCCGGATGGAGTACGTTGTTGCTTTGCATATATCACATTCTCATTTCAAACACAGAAATATGGAATTTTAGCCCAATAGAGAGGAGTGTTTTGTGGTCGGAAAACTTCTAACGAGCGTTTTCTTACTCATTATTGTTGCAACCCCGGTTTTTGCCGGAGAACTTTATCAAGTCAAGGTACAAAATTACGAGGATGCAGAAGTCCTTGCCAGAACCGGTTCCGATGCTATCCTGAGAATAAAGGATGGGTATCTCGTCTTGTGCAATGATGTATCCGCATCGGTTTTGCTTAATTCCAATCTTGAAATCAAGAAGCTCACTGATAACATTGAAAGAAATCAGATGGCCATCAGTCACAATTTGGGACAGGCTAAAATCCAAACAGCGCCACTGATTTTTGAAGAGGATGAAGTCCGGCTATATAAAGTAGATTTACCCCAGGAATTGGTATCCGAGAATTATTCCGGACTGGCGCCACTAATGACCGATGGGTTAAAAATAGAATTTCACCAATCATCCACGTTAAATTTATCAAACTATCTTCCCGATGTTTCGCTTGATTCTTTAATAAATCTTGTCGAACTGGATTCCTTGCGTTCATACACTTTGAGACTTCAGGCTTTTTATCGCCGTTACGCCGGAACCGATTCCAACTACGTATCGCGCGACTGGATCGCCGGTAAATTATCGTCATTCGGATATGATTCTATAGCCATTGATAGTTTTGTAGCCACTATCGGTGGCGTTCCAAAGAATTGTCAGAATGTTTTGGCTTACAAAATCGGCACGGAATTCCCTCAGCATCATGTTATAGTTGGAGCGCATCGTGATGCTGTCAGCAATTCGCCGGGAGCCGATGATAATGGCAGTGGAACTGCGGGTGTTTTGGAATTTGCCCGTGTACTTAAAGATATTCCCACAAAAACCACTATCATATTTGCCTTATTTGACGCTGAAGAGCAAGGTCTTTTGGGATCGTGGCATTATGTTAATGAGGCCAAACCGCGCGGCGACAGCATTGTCTATATGCTAAATATGGATATGATCGCCAATATCTCCAACACCAATCAGGCAAAATTGCATCATGGAACCGATACGACGTATTCCCATCTCTGGATAGAATTGGCCGATTCGTTGGTCGGCATTACCGGATATTTGTCCGGTAGCAGTAGCGGTTCCGACCATTATCCTTTTGTTCAAAACGGCTATCCAGGAACTTTTGTTTTTGAATATAATTTTTCGTCGGTATATCATTCTCCTCAGGATAGTACTTCATATATGAATTTTCTGTACATGACCCAAATGGTTCAAGCCTCAATTGCAACCGTCTATGTGGTCGGTTCCACCTACGAACCAACCGGCGCCATTACTTTTGATTATCCCAATGGAACCCCCAATATGATTTTGCCGCGCAATGACACGACCTTCGAGGTTGCGGTTTCCGGTTCTTATGATAAAGTTCCTCGCCAAAATTCAGGCGCAATTTATTACTCAATAAATAGCGGTCAATATACCAATGTCCCTATGACCGAGCTTTCTCCAAACTACTATAGAGCGACTTTGCCTTCGATGAATTGCTATGATAAAATAAAATATTATATCAGTGTGGCCGATACATCGGGCAGTATTCATTACAGCCCCGGAACCATTAACCCGTTTACTTCTGTTGTCGCCACCGAAGAAATTAGAATATTTGAGGACAATTTTGAGACTGATCTCTACTGGCTAAGCGGAGGAACTACTGCCATCGGTCAATGGGGACGAGGTATTCCCAATGGTGGCGGCGATCGCGGTGACCCTCCAACCGATTATGATGGCTCCGGCTATTGTTATGCAACCGGCAACTATGATGGCGATTCGGATGTTGACGGCGGTATTGTTACTTTGACCTCGCCCGCCTTTGATCTCTCAATGGGTGATGGGCAAATTCAATATGCCCGCTGGTATTCCAATAATGCCGGCGCTGACCCATATAATGACGTTATGAGAGTCTATATCTCCAATGATGATGGATTAAGCTGGACAACAGCAGAAACAATCGGGCCGGTAGAGCAGGCCTCTGGCGGATGGTTTTTGCATACTTTCTGGGCAAGCGAATTTACTACGCCGACAAATGTCATGAGATTGCGCTTTGAAGCTTCTGATCTTGGTAGCGGTTCCTTGGTCGAAGCGGCGGTGGATGCCGTGCTTATCAGGACGTATAATTGCATTTTCTATATTTGCGGAGATGCCAATGGTAACGAAATTGTTAATATTCAGGATGTTACATATTTAATAAATTATTTGTATAAGGGCGGTGCGGCTCCGTCGCCAATAGAAGCGGGCGATGCCAATGGCAATGGGATAATCAATATTCAGGATGTTACCTACTTGATTACATTTTTATACAAAGATGGTCCTGAGCCGGTTTGCCCATAATATATTC